>CANGYW010000001.1 GCA_947458335.1 Chitinophagaceae bacterium
AACGGCGCAGGTGGCGTTAACAGCTATAGTTGGATCTTCAACAACAACATCCGAATTAGCACTCCTACTTATCAAATCAATTTTCCTTCGAACAGTGCAAATACTATTTCACTGAAGGTGAGCAATGGCATCTGTACCGACTCCGTCTCTCAACAACTAGTTTTGAATAACCAGGTAAAGGCCGCCTTTACTATTTCTGATTCCATCATCTGTCCCGAGGACAAGTTATCGTTTGTAAACACCTCGGTGGGGCAGGTCGATCAATGGCGCTGGCAATTCGATGCGCTGGCTGGCTCAACTCAAAAAGATCCACCTCCTTTTCAGTTTCCATTCAACAACCGCGAAAGTTTGTACCGCATTCGTCTTAAGGCTACTAACCTACAAATGGCTTGTAGCGACAGCGTCGATAAGATCGTGCGCGTACTCAACCATTGTTTAATTGAGCTACCCAATGCATTTACACCTAACAACGATGGACTCAACGACTTTTTTAATCCTCATAATGCGTTAAAGGCAACCAACTACGTATTCTCGGTATTTAACCGTTGGGGGCAATTGGTTTATCAATCTAATAATTGGATGGATCGCTGGGACGGAAAGTTCAAAGGACAGATTCAACCCGCTGGCGTCTATGTTTGGAAGCTTAGCTACACGCACCGCGACACGGGCCAAACCGTATTTAGAAAAGGTACCGTAACCCTCATTAGATGAGTTTCCTCAAATAGATAAGTCGCCTTAATAAATTGTTCTTTCTGAGCTAAACGGACTGGCTGATTTTCAACGCCTAAGCAGGAGTATTTTGCTAAATACCCTGTATGAACTATCTTTGCACATGGCGACAAAAAAATTCTCCCCTGCTTTTATTGATCGTTTTTTCGGCGAAGGATTGACTTTCGACGACGTTTTGCTGATGCCTGGCTACAGCGAAGTACTGCCCCGTGACGTTGATACCCGCAGCAAACTAACCAAAAACATCACCCTTAATATTCCATTATTATCGGCGGCGATGGATACCGTAACCGAAGCTTCGCTAGCCATTGCGTTGGCACGCGAGGGCGGATTGGGTATTCTTCATAAGAACATGTCTATCGACAAGCAGGCCGATCAGGTCAGAAAAGTAAAGCGCAGCGAAAGCGGGATGATCATCGATCCTGTAACCTTACTTGCCTCGGCTACCATTGCCGATGCCCTTCGCCTAATGCAAGAAAATAAAATCGGAGGTATCCCTATTGTAGATTCCAAAAGAAAACTGGTTGGTATCTTAACGAACAGAGATCTTCGCTTCGAACATAACTTATCAAAAAAAGTGAGTGAGGTAATGACCAGTAAAGACCTCTACACCGCTCCAGAAGGCACCGACCTAAAAAAAGCAGAACAACTTTTTAAAAAGACTAAAGTTGAGAAACTACCCATCATCGACAAACAAGGTCGATTGACCGGTCTGTTTACCTATAGCGATATCCTAAAACTCAAAAGCAACCCCAATGCGGTGAAAGACGCATATGGAAGACTTTTAGTTGGCGCCGGTGTCGGCATCACAAAAGACTTGTTAGATAGAGTAGCTGCTCTTACAGCAGTCGGGGTCGATGTAATCGCCATGGACAGCGCGCATGGTCATAGCAAAGGTGTGATCGATGCAGTAAAGCAGGTAAAAAAGAATTTTAAAAATCTCAATATCATTGCCGGTAATGTGGGTACCGCGGCAGGAGCATTAGCACTGGCCGAAGCCGGAGCTGATGCCATTAAAGTAGGAATTGGTCCTGGTTCTATCTGCACGACACGTATCGTAGCCGGTACTGGCGTACCACAACTAACAGCGGTCATGGAGGCGGCACAGGTACTCCAGAAAAAAAATATTCCCGTTATTGCCGATGGAGGTATTCGTTACACAGGCGATATGGTCAAAGCATTAGCCGCCGGTGCCAATTGTGTAATGATGGGAAGTGTATTTGCCGGAACAGAGGAGAGCCCCGGAGAGACCATCATTTACGAGGGCAGAAAATTTAAGACCTATCGGGGCATGGGATCGCTGGGTGCGATGGCAACGGGCAGTAGCGATCGCTATTTTCAAGATGGAGAGCCCGATGTAAAAAAATATGTTCCCGAAGGCATAGAAGGTCGGGTAGCCTATAAAGGTCTATTGAAAGAAGTGGTCTACCAGTACACCGGAGGTCTGCGGGCCGGTATGGGATACTGCGGTGCCCGCACCATAGCCGATTTGCAAAAAGCAAAATTTGTAAAAATCACCAATGCCGGCATGAGCGAAAGCCATGCCCACGATGTAGATATTACAAAAGAAGCTCCAAATTATAGTCGCAAATAAGACCTTGTTTGTGTATACCACAAAATCTTACCATCCGATGCTGCTGGGTTTGCTCAGCGGCGTGTTACTTTGGGCTGCATGGCCAACCTCTCCGCTAACGCCACTTGTATTTATCGGATTTGTGCCCTTGTTTGTCGCACATGAAAAAAGTTCGAGCCTCCGTCTTTTTTTTGCGAGTTGCTATAGTGCCATGCTCATCTGGAACATTGGAACTACCTGGTGGATCTGGCATGCAACAGCAGCGGGGGCGGTAGCCGCCTGGTTGGCTAATAGCCTGCTGATGTGTATCCCCTGGATCCTCTATTGGCTTTCTAAAAAAAGATGGTCACGACGTGGTAGCTATTTGCTGTTTTGTACTGCGTGGATGGGGTTTGAATACTTACACTTGCAAGACTGGGGGCTCAGTTGGCCTTGGCTTACCTTGGGCAATGTCTTTTCTGTACATCCGGAATGGGTCTACTGGTACTCCTTTACCGGTACGGCAGGAGGAACTGGCTGGATACTACTCATCAATCTTTTATTTTTTCATCATTTGCTACGCAATAACTATAGCGTATTGCCAAGATCTTATGAATCGAACTCGTTTAAGTGGATCGGATTGGCGGCAACACTGGTTATTGCCCCCATCTTGCTATCCACACAACGGTTGCGTCCACAGCCGAGAATGGCTGCCAACAGCCAAGAGGTCGTAATAGTGCAACCAAACATTGACCCCTATCAAAAAATTGCCGAAGGCACTTCCGCCTCACAAATTGAAAAACTGATCGCACTCAGTAACGCTTCCCTAACTGATAGCTCAAGGCTACTCATTTGGCCCGAGACCGCCCTATATAGCCCGTATGGCTACAACGAAAATAGTCTCAACGAAAATTATGATCTGGCTCCCGTTTGGCAGCTCACCGAGCGATATCCTTCGCTAACGCTATTTACAGGTATCGAGAGTTACCGCTGGGTCGATACCCCCACTCGCTTTAGCAAACCCTCGGCCGGAGCGCAACAAGAATTTGAGGCATACAATGCGGCGGTCGTTCTCTCGCATCAACGAACAGCGCAATTTTATCACAAATCCATGCTCGTGCCCGGCGTAGAGACGCTCCCCTGGTTTCTACGGTTTATGGATAGCTGGTTCGAAAAATTCGGGGGCGTTACGGCCGGCTATGCCAAACAAGATCACCGTGCAGTATTGCCAGCCCCAAAAAGTTTTTTGATAGCTCCTGCTATTTGTTACGAAAGTATTTATGGAGATTTCATGCGTCGTTATGTAAAACAAGGCGCCAATCTTATCGTAATCGTTACCAATGACGGATGGTGGAAAAAAACGCCAGGGCACCGACAGCACTTGCACTATGCCAGACTGCGGGCCATTGAAACAGGCACCTGGGTAGCCCGTAGTGCCAACACTGGCATCAGCGCCTTTATAGATCCAGCCGGCACCATCGTCGAGCAGCGCGATTATGACCAGACCGCCACCCTTCGAAAGTCTCTTCCGCTATTGAGCGCCTCTACTACCATTTACGTTCGTTGGGGAGACTGGGTCTCAAAAACGATACTGGCAGTAGGAGGATTATTTTCCGTCTTTCCACTCTTGCGTCGTAAACGTGTTAGTTGAATGCAGTCCCATTTTAATTACTTTATATACAAAGAAAATAAAATAGGCTATCGAATTGCCGGCAACGGGCCGCTGGTTGTACTGCTACATGGCTTCGGCGAAACCGGCAAGGTATGGGAGGTGCAGGCAGCACACCTGTCTACCCATTACCAGGTACTGGTACCCGACCTGCCAGGCTCCGGCAACTCAAACGCAATTCCCGATATGAGTTTAGAGGGGTTGGCCGAATCAGTGGCAGCACTTGTAGGCTCCATTACAACTAATCCACATACGTTGATTGGACATAGCATGGGAGGATACATTGCCCTAGCCTATGCCGAGCGGTATGCAGATAAACTCCAAGGGCTGGGACTCTTTCACTCTACAGCCTATGCCGATAGTGCCGCCAAAGCCGAGACTAGAAAAAAAGCCATAGAGTTTGTAAGCGCTAACGGAGCCCGTGCCTTTTTGTCGGTTGCCATACCGGGCCTATTTGCACCTTCCACCCTTTCTGAGCAACCCTGGCTTATCGAAAAACAAATTAAAGACGCATACAACTTTTCGGAGTCCTCTGTCGTTAGTTATTATAGCGCGATGATGATCCGGCCCGATCGATGCGCGGTATTGAAACAATTTGAAAAACCCGTTCTATTCGTATCGGGAGAAGCCGATACACTGATACCAACCCAGGACTTGCTAGAGCAAACAAAGCTTGCAAAGAAGGGGCATTTTTATCAGCTGCAGTATTCCGGCCATATGGGAATGCTCGAAGAACCCGAAAAAACCAACCAGATTCTGACATCGTACCTGGCCAGCCTGGTTGGATGAGGAAAGTGATGAAAAAAAATTTGCTTGCTCTGCTACTATCCCTAACGGTGTGTGGTGCCTTGTCGGCTGCACACATCAAAGGGGGATTCTTTACCTATCAATACTTGGGGCCAGGTAGCGGCACCAACCTTCGCTACCGAGTAACACTCACGGTCTACATGATCTGTAATCCGAGCAGCGGTCAACTCTCTAACCCCATCAGTTTTACTTTTTTTAACGGCGCCTCCAACCAGCAGGTAACAAATATTAGCGTACCCATCTCTAACCAATATACGCTTAGTAAAGTATATGATGAGCCTTGCATTACGGGCAACGAGGTAGGCTGTTACTACCTGATCGTTATATATGACCTGCCCTCGGTTGAACTGCCTGCCATTCCCGAAGGATATATTGTATCGTACCAACGTTGCTGCCGAATAGCCGGTATTAATAACTTAACCAACAGCTCAGCTGTCGGTAATACGTTTACCATACGTATTCCGGGCAGCGGAACCGGCCAAAATGCACAACTCAATAGCAGCCCCCGCTTTTTGATCAACGATACAGCCGTTGTGTGTCGAGGCAGCTATTTTCAATCTTCGTTTGCCGCCTCCGATCCAGATGGCGACTCATTAAGCTATCAATTCTGTGGCGCCTATCAGGGAGGCGATCCTCAAGGTCCCAGCCCAAACCCGGCGGCCAACCCACCTTATCCCGAAGTTCCCTATGCTGCGCCCTATAATGGATTACAACCATTAGGAACAACTGTGAGCATCAATCCGGTAACCGGAATTATTAGCGGAATCGCTCCTGAATTGATCGGGCAATATGTACTCTGTGTATGTGTCAATGAATACAGAAATGGTGTACTGATAGCCACCACAAGAAAAGAGTTGCACATTTCGGTCGATGATTGCAATCCGTTACGAGCTCAATTAAATCCACGTCCTGCCTTTTGTGAAAGCCTAAATGTTAGCTTTAGCAATGATGCAGCGGGAAACCCTCCGGATGCAGAATACTTATGGAATTTTGGTGATCCGGGTAGCGGAGCCAACAACACCTCTACACAAGCCATTACCAGCCACACCTTCTCGGCTCCCGGCGACTACACAGTTAAGCTGCGTGTTACCCTGCTGGGGATTTGTTCGGACAGCACCACTACCGTTGTAAAAGTATGGCCAGGATTTTTTCCAGGTTTTACAATCAGTGGTATTTGTGTGCTAACTCCTTTTCAATTTACAGATACCACTCGAACCAATCACGGCGTTGTCGATAACTGGCAATGGAATTTTGGAGATAATGCCACATTGGCCGATACGTCACGCATTCGTACCCCCGCCTGGACCTATGGTGCCCCCGGTAATGTGAATGTAACAATGATCGTCAGCACCTCTAAAGGTTGTACCGACACCATTACACAAGCCTTGAACGTACTAGATAAACCCCTAATCAACCTTGGATTTCGCGATACGCTGATCTGTCAATATGATTCACTACCACTACAAGCGGCCGGCACAGGAAATTTTAGCTGGACGCCGCTTACAAACATCATCAATCCCAATACCCCAACACCACGGGTAGCACCCTTGAGCACCACCTGGTACTATGTAAACCTGGAGAATAATGGCTGTGTGAATAAAGACTCCGTTCGGGTCAGGGTAACCCCGGGGGTGCTCATCATTCCAATGTCCGATACCACCATTTGCCAAGGTGACACCATTCAACTTCGGATCAACTCAAACGGACTACAACACAGCTGGACACCGACTGGACCGCTCAATAATGCATCCCTCATGTCTCCACTGGCGGTAACCAACTCGACCACCACGTATCAGGTAACCGGAACGGTCGGAAGCTGCACCAGCACCAAACAAATTACGGTAACCCCCATTCCCTACCCCATTGCCGGACTTTCGGCAGATACCACCATTTGTTATAATACGCCCGCTTTGCTAAGAGGCACCAGCAACGGAAGAACATTCACCTGGCAACCCACCACTTACTTAAGCAATCCACTTTCGTTGAATCCTATCGCCAGACCACCATCTACACAGCAATATATTCTATATGTATTCGATACGAGAGGCTGTCCTAAACCGGGTATTGACACTGTATTAGTAACAGTACGACCCGAGGTGTTCGCGTATGCCGGCCGCGATACGAATATAGTAGTGGGGCAACCCCTTCAACTGAATGCCACTGGCGGCGTGTATTACAATTGGAGCCCAGCTACAGGACTTTCTTCGACCACTATCGCCAATCCGGTGGCTATGTACCGATCTCCTGCTTCTCTTATTCGCTATCGGCTTATTGCAAGCGATTCGATGCGTTGCCCCGATACAGCTTACTTATCGGTACGCGTGTTTCAAACGGCTCCTTCTGTTTTTGTTCCCACCGGGTTTACGCCCAATGCAGATGGACTCAATGATGTAATAAAACCTATTCTCGCCGGAATTAAAAGATTGAACTACTTCAGAATCTTCAATCGTTGGGGGCAACTAGTATACGAAACGCAACAAGAAGGTCAGGGATGGGATGGTCGCATCAATGGGCAGCTACAAGGCACTCATGTATTTGTATGGACGATTAGTGCCATCGATTACCTAGACCAACCCTACTTCTCTAAGGGAACTCTCACCCTTATTCGCTAGCTCTCTTTTTGCCGGCTTTGTAAAAGACTTATCTTGCCTCTCTAATTGTAATCTATGCCCTCCATCGTTTTTATTACCGGAGCCACCTCGGGTTTCGGGCTGGCCTGTGCCGAGCTTTTTGCCTCCAATGGACACCACTTAATTATCAATGGAAGAAGAGAAGATAGACTTCATTCGACCGCTACTGACTTACAAGACCGTTTCGGAATAAAAGTACGCACGGCTTCCTTTGATGTTAGCGATCAACAAAAAGTAAATGAGGTCATTTCCGGACTACCCCCCGAATGGGCTACGATCGATATCCTCATCAATAATGCAGGACTGGCTGCAGGCCGTGATTATTTCGAAGAGGCCAGTTTGTCTGACTGGAATCAAATGATTGATACCAATATCAAAGGATTTCTATACGTAGCACAAGCGATTGCCAAAAAGATGGCCGCCCGCAAGAAAGGACATATCATCAATATCGGTTCTACCGCTGCCAAAGTGGTCTATGAAAAAGGAAATACATATTGTGCCACTAAGTTTGCCGTGGATGCGCTGAGCCAAGCTATGCGAATCGATCTATTGCGTCATGGCATCAAAGTAACCAATGTTAATCCAGGTGCAGCAGAAACAGAGTTTTCGTTAGTACGTTTCAAAGGTGATGCTGCCACAGCCGCTAAAGTATACGAGGGTATAAAACCCTTGCAAGCCGAAGACGTAGCCAGTGTCATTTACTATGCTGCCACGCTCCCTGCACATGTTTGCATCAATGAGCTTACGGTAACCTGCTTACAACAGGCCGATTCGCTACACCTAGTTAGAAAATAAATTATTGTGCCAGCGAGATACGCACCTGCACACCTGCCCTTGTGTTGGTAACCGGAAAGGCACTGCTGATCTTAGGAATCGTACGGTTTTGCTCAAAGTACAAACGCATATTCACCTTGTTATTGAGCACATAGTCTATAGCAGGAGCTATTCGTACTACTCGTTGCCCGCCTGTTCCAAAAGCAGTACCCTGGTCTAATTTACTATTAGCGGTGGCGTCGTCGCGCAAACTAAAATCCATTCGTAGAGTTACATCGTTATCGAGCTTGGTTCCATTTTTACCAAAGGGAATATTCTTGATCAACGGCAAACCCTTTTTTCTCCAGTTCAACCCAAAAGTCACTTCGGTAGAGCGGTTTTCGGCCAGTTGGTAATCGATGAGCGAAAGACTTAACTGGCGACTTTTTCTAAACTCGAATCGAGTTTGCAATTGATTGGTGAACGTCATGTCGATCTCGATCAAGGGTTCAAAGGCCTCTTGAATGGTAATATTAGGTACTAGAAAATAAGGAATAAAATTACCGGAGAGCGTGTCGCGGAACGAAGGATACCCTACACGCAGCGGATCTGTAAAGAGCAAGGCCGTATTAAAGCTGTTCATACTCAGGGAGCTCTTATACCCGTGTCGTAACGAAAAATTAGTAAAGAGCTTATCAAGCCCGGGCAAGCGAGAGAGTCCATTGTAGGTAATGGTCCAGTTAGGCAACGGCATCAAGGACTTAAACGGATTAGCACGCATGCTGGGGTTGCTGTTGCTAAAAAGCTTGATTGTAGCAGGATCCTTTTGGGTATAGGCTGCCAAGAACGAAGGGATCACCACCTCTTGAGCAAAGCGACCATATCCCTTGGCATAACCATCGGGACCAACAGCGCCTGATTGATAAGGATTCAGTGAAGCCAGACGAGCAGACAGAATTCTTCTATTCGCCTCAAATTGCTTGAAGGTGCCAGATACAATGTTGGGATCGAAGGGAGCAAATAAGGTTTGAAAAGAAATATAGCTGATGCTAAAACTACCCAACGCGTAAGGATTAAGACGGGCCAAACCGGAAAAACCAGTGGTGTCTTTATACAACTCGCTGTATTGCTTGTCGAAGGTCTTATCCAAATTAAGATCGATTGTAAAATCTTTGATGGGGCTGATCTGGGCAGTGATATTGAGACGTTGATTAAACCGTTGCTGAATCATAGCGCTCACGAGCGAATCGCGCGAAAGTAATCCCTGTTGGCCAAATCGGTTGATCCAATTAGTATCCGGCTGATAGCCGAATACATACCCAAAACCCGGTTGAAAACTACGTCGATTGATACCCAGCAGTGAAGTGCTGTCCATATAGCCTGGTAAGATAGTTCCCATGTCTTCGCTATACTGAATAGCCGTTCGCTTAACCATGGTAGCAAACTGTAAACCGGCACGGGCCACGGCACTCAGCTGGGCCTCGGGGCGCATTGCTTTCTCTGCAGGTTCTTTTACTTTCTTAATCTTTACCTTTTTAATCTTTACGATCTCCCCTTCCTTATTTCTGACCGTATCGTACCTAAAGCGAAGCGAGGCGGGAGCAAATACATTTTCGGCCCTGTTATTAGTGCGGGTATCTCGACCGTCAACATACGTATTATCTCTCGAAGGGGCCCCGGTCGCAGCATCATCCGGTTTTCCAAAGTCAGCAGGAGGTCTTCGGGCACCGCGTCGCTTTACCACCCCTTTGCTGTCGGGCCCTTGTCCAGCGCCGGCATTTACTGCCCTCGTGCGAGAGCGAGCACCTGCATTACCAGCAGCCATTGTATTGTTCAGTTTGCGTATAAGCAACGACTTATTGTAAAGCTCTTCCCACTTTAATTCTCCATTAAGAGTACGCGTCTGTGCATTCGTTATCTTATTCCCTAAACTCCGAGCCAATAGCGATGAAGCCAGCCAATTGTATTTACTGTTAAAGCTGGCCCGCATCGAAGTCCAATCCAGTAAAGGAATTTTAGAGGTGGGCACATTATAGTTGACGGTTACATCCTGCTGATACTGGGTGTTGCGTCCTCCCTTAAACAAGTTGGTACGCACCGAATCTTTTTTTGCCGTGTTGTCGATTCTTCCGAAGGGCTCGTCGATTCGCGCATTATTGACTGCCGAAAAATCCATCGACAAAGATCTGGTCAGGTTCCATTGCAGCACATAGAAACGATCGAAAGTAAAATATTTATTATAGGTCTCTGGTATCTTATACGGACCACCGCCAACATTGCGAGGACGCGTAGCTCCGAATTGTCGAAACACATCGGCCCTAAAAGAAAACTGCGAGGGTACATAATTGAAATTAAAATCACGCAGTAGTGCCAACCACCTCGAATTAGAGCGAATCAACTTTCGGAATGGCTCAATAGATTTAGCCGTAGGGGCAAAGGCATACCCTATTACCGCACGGGTTCTTCGCAACTCATCCGCTTCAATAAGCGGATTATAAGCAAGTGTCTGGATATAAGAATAGGTGAGATCAAAATTACTTGCACTCCAAGGCTTAGGTTGCTTTCCTTCTTTCGGCGCCACCTTTACATTGGTCAGGTTGAATGTCTTAATGGTCGATACATCTTGAGCGTCTGTTCGGATCGAGTCGCGTTTGCTACGCTCTGCATCACGTAGTTTACTCCGCAGATCAATATCGAGATCGTAAGGATCATACTCGGGCGTACTACTGCGGTGACTAATACCTGCATAGAGCGGAATCTGCATACCCAGTTTTTGAGGAAGCAGCTTACCGGCTTCGATCGTCAAAGCAGCATCGGCCGTATAGATATCTTCGCGGCTCCGTTCATTCACCCGTTGTTCCAGCGTGCCGAAACCCCTGCTTCTGGCAGAGCCCGACAAAGAGATCGTGCCGAGGTCTGACAATTTGATATCGGCCCTACCGAGTGCAGCCCATCCACCCTTTTCGTCTAGTTGCTGCAAACGAAGTTCATTAAACCATACCTCTGCACATAGGGCCTCTTGCTGTGCATTCTCAACACCCAGTAAGATACCCCTTACCTCGCCGAGGTTAGGATTTCCTAGAATAGCGTATGTGCGACCATTGGCTAGCCGCTCGCGATAATACCGCGAGGGAGCGATACCCGCCTTGTTGCGGCGCACCTTTAGATCCATCAGGTCTTGCAGCGAAAGATTCAGATTGTTGATCTCTGGCCAGATATTGACACTATCTCTTTCTCCAAACTCAGTTCGCTTGAGCGGAATTTTAACTTCGTAATAGTTGCCGTTAAAATCATTTCCGATTCGCACTACTGCATACACATCACCGGGCTGAATCGGCTGAGCCCCTTCGACTGACTCGGCGTGAATGAACATGTCGAGCTTTCCGTATTGACGTAGATCCATGTTCATGGTCTTGAATACACCTCTCGCCTCATACTGCGGCAAACCACAAACCTGCATGCTCAACGCCTGTTCATTTAAGAAAAGAGCTACATTATTATTGCTGAGTTGCTGTTGCCTTTCGATGCCGGGTGGAATGCGGTAGACGACAGGTTGTCGCTGGTCATTTTCCTCTACATTCACGGATAGCGTATTAAAAGCGACAAAATCCGGAATCGGCAAGTTGGTGTAAGCGCCGGTCGTATCGATCCTATTTCTGAATTTTCTCCACTGGTTTCTGATCAGTTCCAACTTACCAAAACGCATTACAATTGAGTCGGTAAATCCCGTTACAAACATTCGAATAAAACGAATGGACTTGAAATCGGGTATATTACCCACCTTACGTTCAAATTGCTCCACCGGAATACGAAACAGATACCAACGCTCAGTACGAGTTTGCCCATTGGCAAGCGTTACCGTAGGCGTTCGAACATCGGTGATATAATTAGAGCCGGGCACCATGTTCGGTAATATATCGACGCGGTATTGAAAATACTCCTCAGCCTCGTTCATCGTATTATCTCGGTTAAGCTCTTCGGCATCGGGATACTGGCTAAAGGCTGTAACGAACTGAGTATTGTTGGTAGAAATAGGAGAGTTACCGTGCGGATTGTTGATATTCTTATAGCGGCGTAAAATACCGGCATTTTGTTGATCGAAAGAGGCATCACGATACGGCTTAAAATTATCACCCGAAGGATCTAGTAAAGCCTGCTGATATATCGTAGAGGCAGCCCCAAAATTATTTCGTAATTGCTCAAGGTAATTATTGAATTTATTTTTTTCTCCCTCATCAGTAAGACCATCAAAGCCCACATCTTGAAAAACACGATCGGTGGCTACATTACTGAATGCATTGGTCACTTGCAGGGGAATGGCCGGAACGCTTCCCCAGGCACCACTGCTGTCTACGCGAGCGTTGTTGGTGGGAGTAGGTAACCCATTTTCGTATTGACGTCTTCCGTCACGCAAGACATCTTCCGAAATATTACCGAGATTAAAATACAGTTGACCCCCCGTCGGGTTGGTCACATTGTTAATAAAGGGATCTTGCAGCCAAAACTCTATGAACTCAACATTGCCGGTCTCAAAATCAGTTTGATCGATGTTGCGCATTAACCCTCCCCAAGCATTGCGGGGGTTGCGCAAATTTCCCAATGCGTTGATTCGATTCGGATCGGTCTCAAAATTATAGGGGCCTCTTTCTTTTGGATAAAAGGCCAAATCGAAGGTGGTCAGCAGCCCTTCACCGAATTGAGTACTACGCCGTGGAAAGATCTCACGCTGTAATACTTGCCGAACACGTGGGTCAGACAATTCGTTTACATCATTGATAGGATTATTAGGACTTCTTTTCTCTTGCAATACCGGTTCAATATTGTACCAAGCCAATTTGGCTCTGTTTCGTCCACTGCGCAGATCATCATTCAGAGCAGACTCAGGAAAGAGCCCATTTCCCTGCGGAACTGAGGCCAATGTCCAACTCAGCAGCGGAAAACGTAGATCGATGGCAGCTCTAGCCCCCTCAAAGTCATCAATATAAACTTGCCCGGATCGCTGGGGCGTTCCGTCGTAATTCGTCCCATTGATTTGACGAGCATGTCCGGGTTGTAACACTGCTGCTTCGGCATAGGCAGTAATAGAGGACGGTGCTTTGGCCGTGTAGAACGGAAGTTTATCGAGCAACTTACTAAGCCGCGGCAGATCGTTTCGATAATCAAGATCTGCTCCGAACATAGCATTTCGAATAGGATCCTCTCCGTACGATTGCTTGATGAAGAAAGGACGCTCGCCCAACCGTACCACTGTGCCACCGATACTAAGACGTTTGTTGGCCAAATAATCTAGCCGTAGACCTAGAAAATTCTTTTGTTGAAAGCCAAATGCTTGGTTGTTTTCGTAATTGATATCTACCGGCACACCCGCACTAATAATGGAGGGGTTTACAATGCGAAGAGTTCCCAAATCGTAATTGATCTCGTAATCGACATTCTCTGTTAAAAGTTGTCCGCCGGCGGTAACTCGCACCGATCCCCTGGGAATATTAAATCCTAATTGATACTCACTGCTGCCAGACTGTCCGGGCATAGCACCATTCATTCCGCCCATGGTGTTCGCACCAGCGCCAAATCCAGCTGAACGAGAGCGACCAAAAAGCTTAAATCGATTGAGGTTGGCAAAGGTCTGCGCAATGGCTTTGATGGTATCGTAGAGTGGATAAAAAAGATATTTACTACGCGTAGCTGCATCGGGATATAGATAATCAAGGTCATGCCCAAAGGGCT
This sequence comes from Chitinophagaceae bacterium, assembly GCA_947458335.1. Lineage (GTDB taxonomy): Bacteria > Bacteroidota > Bacteroidia > Chitinophagales > Chitinophagaceae > JJ008. The sequence goes on from CANGYW010000001.1 coordinate 13,868, forward strand.
CCAGCACCGGAAAAATAATGCGGCTTTGAGAAGAGATCACGGTAAATCCTTCGATAAAGTCAAATACCCCATCGGGTTGCGGATCATTTTGATTATTGAGACGATCGAGGTTGACTTGGGCAATAATCGGCATGCCTTTGTAGGGATCCAACACGTCTGCAGGTGGCAAATAACGCTTTTCTCCCAAAGAAGGTTCTTCGTACAAAAGATCCAAACTAAAATCTTGCCTTTCGAGTTGCCCGAAACCAACCGAATAAACATTTTTCATCATCAGATCCCAAATGGGTAATTGGGTACGCTGCGATGTAGCCTTGAGTAATTTTAAGAATAATACTCGTTGCAAATTTCCGGTCGTATCGGGGGGTACATCTTGCGAAAATTCTCCAAGCTGATACACTCTTCCATTATACGTATACTGAATGGCAACGCCCAACACTTCGTCGGGCTGTAAGGGTTGGTTTAATGAGATGAATCCGATCTGCGGATTAAAATAATACTCGGTAGGCTGCAGCTTTCTTGCAAATGTCTTTTCAAAATCTTGCACCGGTGTTAATCCCGCTGTCGTTAATGCAGATTGCACTTGCGATGAGTTACGGTACGCCGGGTTTGCCACCAACAAGGAGTATAAATTATTCGCTCCGTTTTGAGGAAGCGGATTGCCACCCCCCGAGAGCAAAGGAGAGAAGGGCCTGTTTTCTCCCAAATCCATAAATGCTACCACATCACGCGTATCGGTAGTGGTTCCGTTTCTGTTGGTAACCCAAGCCTCTACCCTAAGAATCTGCACCCGAGAGTTGACCACGGGTAGTTGTTTCATGGCCTGGTTGTACTGATTTCGAAAATAGTGCGCCATTAGAAAGTGACGATTCTCGTCGTACTCATCGGCCCTTAACATAAATCGCTGTGCTGTTGCACCCCCTTGCACCCCCATTGACTGGCGTTGAGAACGCTGATCGGCCAGTACCGTTGTTACGAATAATTTTCCAAACTGAAGTTGCGTCTTAACACCAAACAAAGATTGTGCGCCCGGAATAAGTGTTCCCTTCGAGGCAAAACTCGTATTCCCTGCCTCGAACTGCTTGATAATATCATCATCTTGTCCTTTAAAATCCAGCTTTAACTGGTTATCGAAATTAAAATTGGCCAGCGTGTTGTAGTTGATCGGGAGCTTTAACTTCTCACCAATCTGCGCATCCATTTGCAACTGAGAGCTCATGTTAAAATCAAAGCCTCCATTACGACGTGCTCGCTCGGGCAAGGTGGGATTTTTAATATTTTGACCTTGGTATCCTGCCAAAAAATCTACAAACCCGGCTGGCTTGATATCGATCTTTACCTTACCGTCCGGACCCACGCCCATTATTCGATTGTACCAATCATTACTCACCCTGAACCGAGGCCGATCGAGCCGCCTGTTCATAGCATTGAGCATCGATGCCCTCTTTCGAAAATATTCCACTTCGTCCTGGCGTCCTTTCAACTGTAGAAATTCCTCCATAGAAAAAGTGGCCGGCGTTCGGTAGTATTGGTTGCCGATCATCTCGGTGCTGTAGTAGCGTCTGGTAATTGGATCGTACTCGACCCTTCTTCTTACGATGGATGTATCGCGCAGATCAAATCCAAAAGATCGACGTTGCAAATAAGGACTGGCGTAGCGATCGTAGAGGGGAAAGCGGAGGGTATCGGTACGCAGCATCTCTGCTCCCGCCGAAAGAGAAAACACCCACGTAGCAATCCATACAAAAACGGGTCCAACAATATTTGCGGCAAAACGAATCAATCTGCTCTGGTAGTTAGTTTTGGAACGGACTACAGTGAACGAAGCGTTAGCTTGATCAACTCTTCTGCTCCCAGGTCCGGGTGGTTTTTGAGCACCTTTTCAAGCGCCAACGAAGCCGCTTGTCTGGAGATGCCCAAGGCCATCAGAGCATTTAACGAATCTTGGTGCAAAGTATTGTTTATCAGAGTAGAATTATTTGTTTCTAGAGGATGCTTGGCCAACTTGTCCTTGAGCTCCAGCACCATCCGCTCCGCTGTTTTTTTGCCAATTCCCTTGATGGCCTCCAACGAACGGGTATCACCCCTCAAAATAGCCCCGGCCAGTTCTTCGGGCTTCATGTACGAGAGCATGACCCTGGCAGTGCTAGCTCCGATACCCGATACACCTATAAGCTGTTGAAATATATCCCTTTCTGAAAGATCAAAAAATCCAAAAAGCAAATGTGCATCCTCCCTAATCAGCAAATGAGTGTACAGCATGCCCTCCGAAAGAGGCTCAATCTTAGAATAAGTATTTAGACTTATATTAACCTCGTAACCCACACCCCCCACCTCTATCCAGACCTGTGCAGGCGTCTTTTGAATGAACTTACCTTTCAAGAAACTGATCATACTGCAAGGTAAGAAGCCAGCCCTGCTTTACCTTAACTTTGTGCAATTTTTCAATCCATTAGCATGCACAGCAAGATACAAGCAGCCATCACGGCAGTGGGCGGGTATGTTCCCGAAGATAAACTCACCAATTTCGACCTCGAAAAAATGGTCGACACCAACGACGAATGGATTCGAACCCGCACTGGTATTTCAGAAAGAAGAATTCAAAAAGAAAAGGGGAAAGCCACCTCAGACATGGTGGTACCGGCTGTGCTTGAACTCTGTAAAAAAAGAGGTATCAGCCCCGATGAGATCGAGTGCCTGATTGTAGGCACCGTTACTCCCGACATGGTCTTTCCATCTACCGCTAACCTGGTCTGTGCTAAGATTGGCGCCACACAGGCCTGGGGATTCGATCTGTCCGCTGCTTGCTCCGGCTTTTTATTTGCTCTTGCGCAAGGAGCCGCACTCATCGAGAGCGGTCGCTATAAAAAAGTGGTGGTTTGCGGAGCCGATAAGATGAGTGCTATCATCGATTATCAAGACAGAGCTACCTGCATCATCTTTGGGGATGGAGCCGGAGCTGTGTTACTCGAACCCGATACAAGTGGATACGGCATCAAGGACAGCATCTTGCGCACCGATGGAAATGGAGCCAGTTACCTGCACATGAAAGCAGGCGGATCGCTTCGTCCGGCCAGCGCCGAGACAGTAGCCAATCGCGAACATTACGCCTATCAAGAGGGACAAGCCGTATTTAAGTTTGCCGTAAAAGGAATGGCAGACGTGAGTGCCGAATTGATGGAGAGAAATAATCTGAGCGGCGACGACATTTCTTGGTTAGTACCGCATCAAGCTAACCTACGCATTATTGACGCTACCGCCAACCGCATGGGACTGACTACCGATAAAGTGATGATCAATATCGACCGGTATGGTAATACCACTGCGGCCACCATTCCCTTGTGCTTGTGGGAATGGGAATCAAAACTCAAAAAAGGAGACAACATTATTCTAGCTTCGTTCGGCGGAGGATTTACCTGGGGCGCCATTTGGGTAAAATGGGCCTATGACTTCAACGCTTAATAGCTTCTTATGAAAAATACTAAGACAACAAAAGGCTGGGGATCTGTGGCTGTACATGGCGGACATCGCCCCGACGCAGCGCATGCTCATCTGACCCCAATCTATGCCAGCAGCACCTATGTATTCGATAGTGCAGAGCAAGGGATGCATCGCTTTACCGGACAAGAACCCGGGTATATTTATGCGCGTTGGGGCAACCCCACCGTTACCGAGGCCGAAGAGAAAATCGCGTTGCTCGAGACCTATGGACTAAACATAGAAGCCAAAGGAATCTTACACGCTTCGGGCATGGCGGCTATTACGACCCTCTTAATGAGCACACTTAGCCAGGGCGATAAAATTCTTTCTCACTTTTCGCTTTATGGAGGCACCGATGAGCTGGTACATCGCATCTTACCCCGCTTTGGTATTAGTGCTGTCATTGGCGATCTGCGCGACCTCGATCAAGCCGAAGAGTTATTGAAAGCGGATCGCTCCATCAAGATGCTCTATCTCGAAACACCAGCGAATCCTACGTTGCAATGCGTAGATCTGGCTGCCCTTTGTGCATTGGCTAAAAAATACAATTGCCTGGTAGCTTGTGATAATACATTTGCTACGCCCTACCTACAGCAACCACTCGCACATGGTGCAGACTTTGTTATTCACTCTACTACTAAATTTCTCAACGGACATGGTACTGCAATTGGAGGGATTCTGATAGGAAAAGATGTGGAGCGCATGAAAACGTCGATTGGAAAATTCTTTCGCACCACCGGAGCCTGTGCCAGCCCCTTTGATGCCTATTTATTAACGCAAGGCATCAAAACCCTTGAGGTAAGAATGGACAAACACTGCACCAATGCCGAGCAGGTCGCCGCTTTTCTTAATCAGCATGCGGCAGTAGCACGCGTAAACTATACCGGACTCTCCTCTCATCCCGATCATGCCATCGCAGCTAAACAGATGCGTCATGCCGGAGCGCTGCTCAGCTTTGAATTAAAAAAAGGATTACAAGGTGGTATTGATTTTATGAATAAACTTCAACTCTGTGTTCGGGCTGTGTCGCTGGGCACTTGTGACACGCTACTCTCGCATCCGGCCTCGATGACACACTTTAGTGTTCCCAAAGAAGAAAAAGAAAAATACGGCATCACCGACGGACTCATTCGCATGCATGTGGGTATCGAAACAGCGACAGACATCATAGCCGACCTTAATCAAGCTTTAGATTAATCAGATTGACAACTCCACTTACCATACGACCTGCAGAGCGTAAAGACTGCCCACGACTCCTGCAATTGATTCAAGAACTGGCCGACTACGAAAAAGCACCAAACGAAGTAACGGTGCATCCATCACATTTTGCAGAGAGTGGATTTGGAAAAAATCCCGTTTGGTGGGCTTTTGTAGCAGAAGATGATAACGGAATTCATGGATTTGCGCTTTATTATATCCGTTACTCCACCTGGAAAGGACAATGTCTTTACCTCGAAGATATTATTGTTACCGCTGCCATGCGGGGCAATGGAATTGGCGCAGCGCTCTTCGAAACCATCCTACAAGAAGCTAAAGAAAAGAAAATGGCACGTGTCTGTTGGCAAGTGCTAGAGTGGAACGAACCAGCCATCCACTTTTATAAAAAATATAAGGCCAACTTTGATCCGGAATGGCTCAATGGCGCCATCGAAATTCAACTCAATTAAAGCGCCGTACATGCATTTTATCCAACCGAAGCCACCGCAGATTCTTTATTGATCTTCTGTATGAGCCCCTGCAATACTTTTCCGGGTCCCACTTCGGTAAATTGAGTGGCGCCATCAGCGACCATCGCTTGAATACTCTGCGTCCATTTAACAGGTCCTGTCAGTTGATTGATAAGATTCTGTTTGATCTCTTCTGAATCCATAACGGCCTTGGCCACTACATTTTGATAGACCGGACAAACAGGTTGATAAAAGGTTGCAGACTGAATAGCGGTTTTTAGGATCTCCTCGGCAGGCTTCATGAGTGGCGAGTGAAATGCACCACCTACCGGCAATACGAGCGCTCTTTTAGCTCCGGCCTCTTTGAGCGCAACACATGCCTTTTCGATTCCGGCCACCGAACCACTAATTACCAGCTGTCCGGGACAATTGTAGTTGGCAGGTACCACTACCTCTTGAATAGCGGCGCAGATTTCGGCCACCTTTTCATCGGCCAGTCCCAAAATTGCAGCCATCGTACCGGGTTGTTGCTCGCAAGCAAGCTGCATAGCATTGGCGCGTGCGGCTACCAAGCGCAAGGCATCTTCGAAACTAAGCACTCCAGCAGCTACCAGCGCAGAAAACTCTCCGAGAGAATGACCGGCCACCATATCAGGCCTCACCTGCTCGATACTCTTGTAGGCTACTACTGAGTGTAAAAAAATAGCAGGCTGTGTAACATCGGTGCGACGAAGATCTTCTTCGCTACCCGAAAACATGATATCCGACAAACGAAAACCCAACTGCTCGTTGGCCTGCTCCATAATTTTTTTAGCAAAGGCCGATTGCTCATAGTAGTGCTTGGCCATACCCGGAAATTGAGCGCCCTGCCCGGGAAAAACATATGCATGCTTCATAGCAAGAGAGAGATTAGATTAGATTAAATTAAATTAAAATGGAAAACGTCAAGCTAATGTAGATGATACTAGTTTAGTTTGGCGCCGATCAGCCTCATAAATTCGCTGCGGGTAGAGTTCTTATGAAACTCACCATCAAAAGCAGAGGTAGTGGTGACAGAATTCTGTTTTTGAACGCCACGCATCATCATACAAAGATGCTGCGCCTCGACCACCACGGCTACTCCCAATGGATTTAGCGTTTCTTTGATAGCATCTTTTATTTGAATGGTAAGTCGTTCCTGCACCTGCATACGTCTGGCAAATACATCGACTACGCGGGCCACTTTGCTAAGCCCCGTAATCCATCCATTGGGGATGTAAGCCACGTGGGCCTTTCCGAAAAAGGGTAACATATGATGTTCGCACATGCTAAACACCTCTATGTCTTTGACAACAATCATTTCACTGACATCCTCATGAAACTTTGCTGAATTCAAGATGGCTTTGGCATCGAGCTGGTATCCTTGCGTTAGAAACTGCATGGCTTTGGCCACCCGCTCGGGTGTTTTTAGCAGCCCTTCACGTTCGGGATCCTCTCCCAACCAGGCAATGGCCTCTTTGTAATTTTTGGTGAGAGCCGACGTGGCTTTCTCATCATACTGCTCTGATTTGTGGTAGGCCATACTTTTTTTATTAGGCGGGATAATCAACAAAATTGCGAGCCGTTTCGTAGAGTCGGATCTGCAGCTCGTGCTTGGAATCGATATGCGGACGCAGCAACTCATAAATAACAATAGCAATATTCTCAGCCGTAGGGTTGAGATGCTTGAACTCTTGGGTGTCGAGATTAAGATTACGATGATCGAAGCGCTCCACGATCTGTGCCTTTACCAGATCACTGATCCATTTCATATCGACCACATAGCCGGTATCCGGATCGGGTTCGCCCATTATCTTTACGATCAACTCGTAGTTATGTCCGTGATAGTTGGGAAGCGCGCATTTACCAAACACCTTTTCGTTTTGCTCAGCAGCCCAGTCGGGGCGGTACAGGCGGTGGGCAGCATTGAAATGCTCTTTTCTGTATACGGCTACTCGTTTGGACATAATAGTGATTGGGTAAAACTTCTATCGAAAGTAGGGTAAACAAATCTGCGGACAATTAGTTCGAAATTTGTTTAAAGATAAGGCAATTAATCTCCATAATACTCAACATATATTTTGGGGGTTTCGACTAGTTTCAAACAATGAAGCTGCACCCGAGAAGGCAGTACGGGCTCCAGCTCTTTCCAAATGCCCATCACCAGGTTCTCGATGGAGCATAATTTACCTTGCATAAAGTCCACATCCAGATTCAGGTTTCGGTGGTCTAGCTTATCTACAACCTTCTCCTTTACAATGGCACCCAGTCGCTTGGCATCGAATATAAAACCGGTAGCAGGGTCTGGCTCCCCCTTTATGGTCACGAACAATTCAAAATTATGTCCATGCCAATTGGCATTGGCACATTTGCCAAAGACCTCTTCGTTTTGTTCGGTAGTCCAGTCGGGATTGTAGAGACGATGAGCAGCATTGAAATGCTCAATACGGGTTAAGTAAACCATGCTTTACTTTTAGCTCCCACACAGCATTGGGCGGAGGGAGGGTGAGGGGCAAAGTTAGTGACATTCAGCTAATTTTACAGGCATGAATTGTCTGATCGCAGCCGCTACACCCATCGAAATCGCTCCCCTGCTACCTGAATTACAAAAGGGGATAAGACAAGATGTAGAGATAGATGTGCTCATCACCGGTATCGGTCTTACGGCTAGTACCTACGCCTTGCAAAAACAGATCTCGATCAAAAGACCTGATCTCATCATACAGGCCGGCGTCGGGGGCTGTTTTACTGAAAAAATAGCGCTGGGTAGCGTATTGGCCATCGGACAAGACTGTGTTGCCGATCAAAGTGTCTTAGAATTAAAAAAACTAAAAACACTGTTTGATTTACAACTGCTGCCAGCTAACCAATTTCCTTACAAAAAAGGATGGCTGATTAATCCATGGAATGGATTTCGCCGCATTGGGTTGCCCAAGGTCAATGCCATTTCGGTGAATGAGATTACCACCGACCCACGACGTGTGCAACAATATAAAAAACTATTCTCTCCTGTCATTGAGTCCATGGAAGGTGCAGCGCTGCACTATGTATGTCTGATGGAGCAGGTTCCTTTTTTGCAACTGCGGAGTGTAAGCAACTACATTGCAGAAAGAAATAAAAAGAAGTGGAGACTCTCCGAGGCCGTTACACAATTAAATAAAGCCCTGCTGCAGGTATTACAAAAACTATGAAGATCAGTATTGGCTTTTCTCCCTGTCCTAACGATACGTACGTATTTGATGCCATGGTCAACCATCTCATCGATACAGAAGGACTTGAATTCGATCTTTACATCGAAGATGTAGAAACGCTTAACGAGTGGGTGCTGGAAGAGCGCCTTGATGTAACCAAGCTAAGTTTTCCAGCGCTGTTTGCTGCGCAAGGCAACTATCGGCTGTTAGATAGCGGAGCCGCGCTCGGAAAAGGCGTTGGCCCCCTACTGGTTACTAAAGAGCCGCAAGGCATCGATCCGGTATCAGTAAACAATAGCACGATTGCCTTACCCGGCCAGCATACTACGGCCCATTTTCTTTTTTCGATGGCATTTCCGCAGGCACTACAGAAACGTTTTATGCTATTTGCAGAAATTGAGCAAGCTGTTTTGTCGGGCCAAACCAACTTAGGGGTGCTGATTCACGAGAATCGCTTTACCTACTCGGCAAAAGGATTACACAAAGTAATGGATCTGGGCACCTATTGGGAGCAGCAAACCGGCGTTCCCATTCCATTGGGAGGTATTGCCATCAAAAAATCGCTGGCGAGTTCTATCGGAGAAAAAATTCAACGATTGATTGCTACCAGTCTTCGTAAAGCCCGGCAACAACAGGTCATTAGTGCATTTGTGCAAATACACGCGCAGAGCATGGAGCCATCGGTTATGCAGCAACATATCGATCTCTATGTGAACGACTATACTCTTTCGCTGGGTAGCGACGGCAAAAAAGCTATTCGCAAATTATACCAGGTATACCAACAACTAAATAAAACAGTGAGCACCCCTGCTAATCGCAACGAAGAGGCGATGATATTCAACGACTGGATGTTGGATTCGCACGAGTAATCAGGGCTTGCGGTCCTTAAGAGCCGCGCCATAAACCTGCAAACACCGCTCTCTTGCCAACTCATGCTTTACAATAGGAGCTGGATAATTCAAGGATTCAAATTCGGGTACCCACTGACGGATGTACCGAAGTTCCGGATCAAATTTTTTCGTTTGAATATAGGGATTGAAGACTCTGAAATAAGGAGCCGCATCACAACCAGAACCGGCAGCCCACTGCCAACCCCCATTATTTGCAGACAGATCGAAATCAAGTAATTTCTTGGCAAAATAAGCCTCTCCCCAGCGCCAGTCGATCAGGAGGTGCTTGGTCAAAAAAGAAGCCACGATCATGCGAACTCGGTTATGCATAAAACCGGTTTGATTCAACTCACGCATGCCAGCATCTACTATAGGATAACCCGTGAGCCCCTGGCACCAGGCCTCGAACTCTTTTTCGTTATTACGCCAGTTAATTCGATCGTAAATAGGTTTAAAACTAGAAGCCACCACCTGCGGAAAATGCCAGAGAATCATCTGATAAAAATCACGCCAGATAAGTTCCGATAAAAAACTTTCATTGAGAGATCCTGCTTCGCGAGCCAAGGCTCGAATACTGAGGGTGCCAAACCGAAGGTGAACACTTAACCTCGAGGTGCCAGCCACTGCCGGAAAATCGCGCTGCTCCTTGTATCGCTTTATGGTAATTTCATTCCACTGTGCTGCCGGAAAAGAAATGGCGGCATGGCTAAATCCTATTTGTTGTAGCGAAGGAATATCGAGAGCATTTTGTTTGTGATACGACCCCATCAGTTTCTCTGACTCCAACGAACGCAATTGAGCAGCGGTTATAGTGGCACGCCACTTTCTAGAATAAGGAGTAAAGATGGTGTAAGGCAATCCATCCTCTTTAACCACTTCTGCTTTTTCAAAAATAACCTGATCTTTTACCGAAATAAATTCAATGGAGCGGCCTCTAAAAAAATCCGACATCTCTGCATCTCGCTTTCTGGCATAGGGTTCGTAATCGTTATTGGTATAAACGGCTTTGATATCGTATTCACAACACAGATCGAAAAAAACCTGTTTCACTGCTCCATGTCGCACCACTAGGGTACTGTCGGCTGCTACCAATTGCTGTTGCAGGGCCAGTAATGACTGATGAATAAAACTTACGCGAGCATCTGCCGGATCTTCTAGCTCATCTAAAATAGCCTTATCAAAAATAAATACTGGTAAAACAGGGTAATCGCCCTTTAAGGCTTGAAATAACCCTGTATTGTCGTGCAGGCGAAGATCGCGGCGAAACCAAAAGACAGAAACGGCTTGTTTCATACCCGTTAAACAAGCCGAACAGATAATAGTTGCCGCAATGAGGGTAAAATTACCCTCTGCGCATGAGAGCAAGCAAAGGCCCAAACTCCGCTACTAGATCATTGAACAACCGGTGTTTATCCCAGCCGAATAAGCCCATATTTAAGCGCAAATAATGCCATGCCGGCCAAATTACGGCTACCAGTCTTAATCCGGATCCTGTCGCGAATACTCTCAATGGTACGGGGGCTGAGAGATAAAGAAGATGCAATATCACGAGTGCTATGTTCTTGACAGATCAGGCGTAACACAGCCACCTCCTTTTCCGTAAGAGAGGGTTGCGCCCGAAGAGCAGACACCGGTATCGGCCTAAAGACCGACTCAAGTTCTTTTTCATCACCCGACTCAGAGAAAAAATAACCCTGACTAACAACCATTCGAATAGCCGACTCCACTTCTGCCAGTTCCGAAGACCTCGATAAGAATCCATTGGCACCCGCCTTTGATAATTTCTCTGCTAATAAAGGGTCCAGACTGTATCCAAGCAAAAGCACCTTTGCATAGGGGGCCGCTTGACGGATCTGTAAAAGCGTATCAAACCCTCTGCTCATGGGTAGATCAAGATCCAAAAGAATGAGATCCGGTTGAAGACCGCCGAGCAAACTAAGCAACTCCGGCTCTGAATTAGATTCACCAACAATACGAATATCGGCCGTACGCTGAATAGCAGCCCTAAGGCCAACTCTAAAGATGTCAAACTCATCGGCAATAACTACGGTAATGGAGGTGGAGTGCATATACATAGATTTTGTAGATGCAAATTCAGCTTTGAATGCACTTCAAAAAAGAGTAAAAACCCTAAAAATTTCGGCTTCGGAAAATACGGTCTAGGCGCCTCGCTAATACAGAAAAATTATCGAATCAATCGATTACGCAGCGCATAAGCGACCAGGGAGATACTGGAACTTACCCCCGTTTTTATTTTAAGATGGTAGCGAATATTTTCGACCGACTTCGCACTCAAAAAAATTCGATTAGCAATTTCTTGCGTCTTATACCCTTCGGCCAGCAATTCAAGCACTCGTATCTCGTTCTTAGAAAGGCGAAGGGTGTCAACCGGAGCACCCAGGTTCTTTCGACGTAACCGGGTGAGCAACGCCCGACTTACTAACTCATTAAAATAGATATCATTCTCAGCAACAGCCAAAATAGCCGCTACAGCTGTATCCTCCTCTGACTCTCTTGGCAAAATTGCATTTACTCCAGCATCTAATAACTCTTTAGCCTGCCACAGATCGTCGGATGAAGTCAACACAATTACTTTTAAAGAGGGGTAACGTATTTTCTTTTGTTCAACAAAAGAAAAAAAATCAAAACCCTTTATCTCTAAACCCACTAAAAGTATATCCGGACATGACCTATGTAGCAACTGTACGAGATCTTGAATGGCAGCCGCCTCCCACAGTAAGCGAAAATCTTTCTCCTTAACAAGTGCTGCCATCACTCCTTTTCTAAAATACAGTTGATGATCGGCTAGCCCTATCGTAATTTTTTCACTCATCTAAATAGAGCAACAATTTCCACTAATAAATTCATAAATCGACCTCAAACATTTAATGATTTTTTTGTAGTTCTTTTTCTACAAAGAGGATGAATTCAATCAAAACATTCCAAAATAAAAGTCGCTACTACATCAGGAAAATGAAAACACTAAACCTAATTTCAATTTTGGATTCGAAAAACTATAGTTGGCTAGTAATAATAAAATAAGCATTAGTAACTAGCAAACAATTTAAACAATCCCCTTTGCAAAGTAGCGAAACATATATCATTTGGCTAGGAGTTCTCTTTATAATCGGACTATCAGTAGCAATACTGTATTGTAAACGAGTAAGTAAAAAAATCAATCGACTTGCTAATGAAAAAATACTCATAGCCGAAGAGCAGGCGATGAAAAAAATAGCAGAAGAATTACACGACAACCTAGCTCCATCGATACTGCTCGCCAGAATGCAACTAGAACACTTTGTAAAAGAAAATAAAGAAAGCACGCTTCAAAAAAGCATAGATCAAATTGATACTGTTCTTGAGCAGACCCGGCAAATAGCCATCTTGCTACACCCCTCGTCTCTCTCAGAGCTCGGCCTACAAGAAGCCATCAAGAATCTACTACATCAACTACGACAATATCGCAACATAAAGACTAACCTATCTATGGACAATGCATTACTGGCCATAGAAAAAGATAAAGTGATTCCGCTATTTCGAATTATACAGGAATCTATTCAAAATCTGCTAAAACATGCCCGAGCTACCGAGATTAGCATATGCTTTAGAAGCAGTGAACAGTTTGTTTGTGTTGACATACTAGATAACGGCATTGGCTTTGATGTCAACAAGGTTCGAACAGGCGCGGGTCTGCAGAACATGCAACAGCGAACCCGATCTCTCCAGGGCCAATTTAGGCTCCTATCTAAGCCGGGCCATGGCACACATATTCATCTTAAAATCCCAAAATAATACACTATGATAACCACCGTATTGGTAGACGATCATGCAATGATCAGAAAGGCCCTGGCCGAGCAAATTGACAGTATGGCCTATGCAAAGGTTATTGCTCAATTCTCAAACGGAAAAGAATTGACAGCCGCTTTAGAAGAGGGGTTAGACCCCGATCTGATCATCTTAGATCTCAACATGAAAGAAATGAATGGAATCGAAACCTCACGCTGGCTAAAACAGCATCGTGCTGACATTAAAGTACTTATACTAACTATGTTTGAAACGGAGTTTACCCTCGTACAAATTCTAAAAGCAGGAGCCAGGGGCATCATTCATAAGTCGGCGAAAAGCACAGAGCTTAAAACGGCTATAGAAAATATCGTCAATGACGGATTCTACTATTCTAACTACACAAGTAGCAAACTAGTAGGCCTTATAAAAGACAAGACCGAAGGCCTCAAGTCGCTTGAGCGCGTTATGTTAGATGACCGGGAAATTGAGTTCTTAAAATTGGTCTGTTCCGATAAAACGTACAAAGAAGTCGCCCAAGAGCTACGACTCAACCCCCGAGCCGTAGATTCACTGAGAGACCAACTATTCGTTAAACTGGATGTAAAAAGCAGAGTGGGCCTAGCCATGATCGCACTTAAGCACGGAATTGTACCTTTATAGGTATAGTTTGTAATAATGAATTGCTGTGTTGCAGCCGCCTTTAACTGGAACGAACTCGTACGCTCCAATACGATACCACTACTCTTATTGCTACTCGTAGCGGTCTTACTATTTGTCTTGTTCTTTTATCAAAAGAGAATCAAGTCATTTAATACTAAACTACTGGCTCTCGAAAAAAAACAACAGCAATTGCTATTAGATGCTTCGCTTCGTTATCAAGAAGAAGAAAGAAAAAAACTTTCGGCCAATCTTCACGATGATGCGGGCCCTTTATTGGCCACGGCACGACTTTATTTAAACGATCAGTTGTTAGAGCAAGATAAAGCGACACAGGCAAAAACCATTGCCATGACCCGTACTATTTTAGATGAGGCCATAGGACTGGTTCGCAGCATCAGTCATGACCTTATTCCTCCTACGCTCAAAAACTTTGGCCTTCATTCGGCCATCAACGACCTGATCAAAAAAATTAACGGAGCGGGAGTCGTTACAGCATCCGCTAGTTTTACTTCTTACGATAAACGCTATAACGAAGAAAAAGAAATGATCATTTACCGTATTGTACTAGAACTACTCAATAACATTCTGAAACACAGTCAGGCCAGCTTCATAGATATTGAGCAGCACTGGCACCAACAACAATATCGGCTACTCATTTCACACGACGGAAATGGTCTTACCCAACAAATATTTGACCGACTCAATAATCAGCCCGAAGGCATGGGGTTAAAAAATATTGCCGGCCGGATTCGACTACTCGAAGGATCCATTCATTTCGAAAAAGAGCCAGTCAAGAATATCTATGCTATTAAAATCTCTATCCCATGAATGAGATTACCGTTGCCATAGCCGACGACCACCAGTTATTTCGAAAGGGCGTTATCCATTCGTTATCACCTTACCGGCAAATTCGTTTTATGGTCGAAGCCAGTAATGGGGACGAACTATTGGCGCTATTGGCAGCGCATCCGATACAAGTAGTACTCATGGACCTTAAGATGCCAGGTAAGGATGGAATCGAAACCACAAAAATCATTAGTCGCGACTACCCTAACATAAAAGTGCTTGTGGTTAGCATGCACGAAGATGAGCGCTTTGTACATCACCTGATGGAGAACGGAGCCCATGGCTATTTACTAAAGAATGCAGAACCACAAGAGATGCTCAACGCCATCACAGAGGTAATCGAAAAAGGATACTACCTGAACGATTTTGTAAATCGAGTGCTATTGCGTAATGCCGGTCAAAAACAAAAAGGTCTGCCCTCGCTCGAGCAAGACAAGGTACTGTCTGATAGAGAAAAAATGGTATTACGGCTTATTTGTATGGAATTTACCGCACAAGAAATCGCACAAAAAATGGAACTTAGCTCCAGAACGGTAGAAGCCATCAAAGACCGCTTAATGGACCGATTTGGCGCAAAGAATACGGCCGGTTTAGTTTTTTTTGCTGTACGAAATAACCTGATCGACTAGTCAAATTGTAATTCTGGAATCTCTCCTTCTACAACCAGTCTTCCGGATGTTTTGGCCCGAATCTCGTCGACCGATACACCCGGTGCTCTTTCCAGTAATCGAAAACCTTGTGGAGTAATATCTAGTACGGCTAAATCGGTAACAACCTTCTTTACACAACGAACCCCTGTTAGGGGCAAGGTACAAGCAGACAATAGTTTGGATTCTCCTTTGGGGTTGGTATGCATCATGGCCACAATAATATTACGGGCGCTTGCGACCAGATCCATGGCTCCACCCATTCCCTTGACCATCTTACCCGGAATTTTCCAATTGGCGATATCACCGGTATCACTTACCTCCATAGCTCCAAGCACCGTAAGGTTTACCTTTCCCGCTCGGATCATGCCAAAGCTTAGGGCCGAATCAAAGAATACAGAGCCTTTTACCGTAGTGATCGTTTGCTTACCGGCATTGATCAAGTCGGCATCTTCCTCTCCAGCCACGGGAAAGGGACCCATTCCCAAAAGACCATTTTCACTTTGCAATACCACATCCATCCCCTTAGGAATATAATTAGCCACCAATGTAGGAATACCAATACCAAGGTTCACATAATATCCTTGCTGTAATTCTCTGGCGATGCGCTGTGCGATTTGCTCTTTAGATAGTGCCATCAAAAAAAATTTATACGCTTCTAACCGTTCGTTGTTCTATTCTCTTTTCATAGTCCTTGCCTTGAAAGATGCGATGAACATAAATACCGGGTGTGTGAATAGCATCCGGATCAAGTTCACCTGCGGGCACAAGCTCTTCAACTTCTGCAATAGTTATCTTTCCGGCCATTGCCATCAGCGGATTAAAATTACGTGCCGTAGCCCGGTAGATCAGATTACCCATAGTATCGCCCTTCCAGGCTTTTACAATAGCAAAGTCGGCGTCAAAAGCCATTTCGAGTAGATAATCCTTGCCATCAAAATTTCGCACCTCCTTACCCAGTCCCACCTCTGTTCCGACACCGGCCGGTGTAAAAATAGCAGGCATTCCGTAGCCGGCAGCCAAGCAACGCGTAGCTAGAGTTCCTTGCGGGATCAGCTCTACTTGAAGCTCGCCGCTTAGCAGCTGCCTTTCAAATTCAGCATTCTCGCCCACATACGAAGAGATCATTTTTTTAACCTGGCGTTGTGCAAGCATCAGACCAATCCCAAAATCATCGACACCTGCATTATTAGAAATGCATGTCAACTCTCGAACTTGTTTGCGCACCAGTGCTGCAATACAATTCTCGGGAATCCCGCATAGTCCAAATCCACCCAGCATAATGGTGGCTCCATCTTTGATATCTGCTATCGCTGCATCGGGGCCTGCTACTACTTTGTTCATTTTTGCTACGTTATCGTCTGTAAAATTAGGAAACTTACTCCACCAGCTGTTTAGGCTTTCGGTTGGGCATTCTGTCAATCTTTTCTTCTTTTCGTGCTATTGAGTCCATCATCGTGGCTACCAAGTCGGGGCGTGTTTGATAGTAACGAAAACTCTCTTTAAACTGCTGCTCAGATATACGATGGATAGCCAGTACTCGGTTGTACCACTTGATCTTTTCGGATTCTTTGTTAAGTGAGCTGTCTTTGGGCAGTGCAAAACTAACAACGAACTGGTCGGCCCTCATTAGATCCCAGACCACCTCTTGCATTTTCTCGGGCGGTAGCACCCCAGCCGGAATCGACTTGCTAGATTCACAAGCCATTATAGACAACCATCCCAGTAGCAGGCAAAGAAAAAGGAACCTCATAACGATTTATAGAGCGCAATATTGGTGATGTCCATTTTAGTCAGTAACTCGCGCGCCCGGGCACGTTGCTCACTACCTCCCTTACTGAATACTTTGACCAGTTCATTAGCCTTTCCCTGAAAAAAGAAAGGTACAATCATCGAGTTGAGATTTTCCGTATTGACGGTATTGAGATAATTGAGCGCATTCAACATGCCATTGCGTCCGGCTTCCTCGTTCTCAAAAAAAACATCCATTCCGGTACGGTAATACGCATAGATTGCATCATGCACCAAAGTAAAACGATTGTTATTCATATTCTCGGCCAGCCAATAACGATTGCGGAGGCCATCAAATGATTTCCATCCAGCAATGTCGCGAGAACCCGGAGCATTATTCACAATATTCCAAGCTCGTTGAAAATACAGATCGCCTCCTCGCAACGCATAGGAGTCATAATCCAAACCTAGAATAATATTGATGTAAAAAGCAATGACAGCCGTCAGATTAGCCACTAGGGGATCGTTGCCTTGTACCCGGTTCTCGTTAAATTCGATAGGCTGAAACTCGACATACTTAAAGACTACATTGTCATCCTGAAAATTAATGAGGGGGCTCTCGTACGAAGTGTTGTAAACAGGGCGAGCGGCCTGTACGGTCAGCTTTCCTTTAAACACATTATTGCCAAGATCTTGATCGATACTAATCAGAAAACTACACTGAATCTTTTCGGCGGGACCAAAGGCATCGGGCGTCCACTTACGAGTATTGATAAAAGTGGTAAGCCCTCCTTGCAAGGTCTGAAAAATCTTACGATCGACCTGCGAACTTACTTTGTTGGCAATGATACTGACGCGCGACTGTAATTCTTGGGCCGATAACCCGATCGAAAGCCCCAGGGCCAGTAATAAAAATAAACGGGGTAACATGATCAGCGAAATTAGCTGAACAACTCATCCTCCTGCTTTCTGAAATAGACCTTATCGTCCATAAACTCCTGGGTAGCCAGCAGCGCAGGATTCGGCATGCGCTCGTAGGCGCGAGAGATTTCGATCTGCTCTTTATTCTCGTGAATCTCTTCGAGACTATCGGTATGGCTGGCAAATTCCTCGAGCTTGTTATGCAACTCTTCTTTCAACGAAATATTGATCTGATTCGCGCGCTTGGCGATAATAGAAATCGATTCATAGACATTACCTGTCTTGGCTTTGATATCGGGCAGGTTGCGCGTTTCTACGTTGCTGGTAATACCGGCACTAAGCTGGCGTCTTAGTTTGCTCATTAGTAAGGATTTTTATATTGTTCTGTGATAGATTCAAAAAGTTATCGACCTCTTTTTTCCATTTACTCTCTGGATAGCGATCCACAAATTCAAAACATTCGCTGACCACCTGCTCAAAACGCTCTGCCTTTTTTTCTTCAATACTCATTTCGGCAAAACGGTAATACGACCTTATCACCATCAGCTTATATTCATCAGCGCGATACGACTCGGGGTAGGCGTTTAACAGCGTAGTAAAAGCTACACCCGCTGCTCTAAACTGACCCAGATCGTAATACAATTGTGCACTTAGAAAATCTTTGGTTTCGAGTTTAGCCCGACAGATATCAATAATATCGTTTGCCTCTTTGTTACGCGGCGATCCGGGATGCGTATTAATAAATGTCTGCATCATTCCCATGGCGCGTACCGTGTTGGTCTGATCGAGTTGCGCCTTGGGAGATTGTTTGTAGAAACAATACGCCCGCATGTAATCGATCTCTTCGGCTCGTGCACTGGTAGGAAAGATCTCTAGGTAACTCTTGAAAAGATTTTCGGCATTCATGAAATCCGAAAGATGGTAGGCGCAGTAGGCGTATTTGTAATAGATATCTTCGAATTCCTTGCTTGTTTTAAAGAAAGGCATGATATCCTCATAGACCTGCTGGGCCTTGATGTAGTCTTTTTTTACAAAGAACTGCTCTGCCCGACGAAGCTTATACGATGCATCCGGATTCTTGAGCAATTTGGTCATACTCTTCGCACATCCGGAAACGGACACGATCGCCACGCTCATCACCAATAACACACTGAATCGCAATAAGATGGACATAGGGGTAGCAAAGTTAACGCTTATAGGCAAATGTTACGTAAAAAAGATAGTCGCCCAAGAACAGGGCGTTAATATTGTGATAATCTATTGCTTTTCAAATAAAAAGGCCCCGATTTCCCGGGGCCTTTAGTATAAAAAGAAGCTATAATTAGTTCTTACGCAAATTGGGGTGTGGAGGATCGACGCGGTTAGGACCAGTCTCGCCTTCGGCCGCGGCACGAAGGTCTACCGTGTTGCAATCACCGCCCATCTGGCCGTAGTTGAAGATAAAACGATCTTGGCTGATACCTTCTTTATCTACCATGTAAGAGATGATAGCATTAACGCGATCCCAGCTAAGCTGCTGCTCACGCTTATCTCCTGCACAATACCCTACTACCACCACCTGGCAACCGGGATTGTTACGTACGCGAGAAGCGGCAGAAGCCAACACAGATTTGGCATCATCAGAAAGTTTATTGCTTCCTGCCTTGAAAGCCACACTGGGGAGTGCTCCCACTTTTTGCTCACAAGTAACAACTGGAGGAGCCACATTTACTTTGCAATCATCGGGGCACTTACAGTTACCCACGCCATCTGCATTAACAGGCTGGCAACGTGTGGGGGTAATCAATTCTTTGTCTTTACAATCAGGAACACCATCACCATCGGTATCCAAACTTACGCCGTGCGTATCAACAGGACAACCGGCAGGGGTTTGCTCACGATCAAACTGATCGGTCACACCATCACCATCCGTATCAAGCAATACGGGTTTGGGGATGTTCATCAAACGGGGGTTGCGAAGTTCAGCATAAGGATAGTCGAGTGGGTTAAGCCAGTATAAAGGCTGAACACTGTTTTTTCCAATGTTGATATTAAGACCGAGTGACATGTAGTTGTAAGTGTCGAAGTCACGGGTTTGAGCTGCATCTCC
The DNA here is from genome assembly GCA_947458335.1 of Chitinophagaceae bacterium. GTDB lineage: Bacteria > Bacteroidota > Bacteroidia > Chitinophagales > Chitinophagaceae > JJ008. Next base: position 33,791 of record CANGYW010000001.1, read on the forward strand.
ATTGGGATGACCTTGCCAGCGCTGACCATCGAGCAAATCGTCACGAGTAACGGACCAACGATCTTCGAAAGCGATATTGATCTTGTCGTTGAGCTTATAGGCAAAACCGATACCGAAGGTACCCAACGGTCTGAACGTGCTTCCATTACTGTTGGCACTTGCATTACGTTCAGCGGGTGTTTCGAATGAATTATCAAGAACATTGTTCTTGAGGTTTTTAATAAAATCTCTGCGATCGCTGTATGCGGGGTCTGTCAGCGCATTGAAATTGTACTTATTAGTTCCGTTGAGCGCATTGACACGAGTCTCGTAGATGGCAGCACCGATACCGGCAATACCATAAATGTTCAAACTGGTGTTTGTCTTATTGAACTGAATGTTGTTGAGCGTAAGCAATGCTTGTACAGTTGCTTCTGATACTTTGATCTGGTAATTGTAAAACACCTTGTCAAAAGTAGAAGTGGGTTGACCAGTGGTAGAAGAAACAATGCTCACGACATTGTTAGCTCCTATGGCTGCGCGAGGAGCACTGTAGCGCTGTGCAGGGCTAGCAATGTTAGCACCCCAGGCAGGATTTTTGGCGTAGTTGGTATTACCACGATATTCATATCCTCTACCGATGGCGTACATGTATTCTCCACGAATAGAGAGTGTGTAGCCCAACGATTTTCTGACATGAAAACCAAAACCGGGAGAAAGAAATTGAGAGGGAACATCACCGCTTACCTGAAACAGTCCGGCTTTAACACCCACTTCCCATTGGCTGCGGGGCTTAGCGGGATAGTTGTAGGTTCCATTTAGGAATTCCGTATGCTGGGGCATTCTTTTGGAAGGAATCAAAGAAGAATCCTTGAGATCATAGGAATTACCTACTCGCTGCGAAAAACCATAGGTGGCTAACAGACTAAAAAGCACCGTTAGCAGGTATGCACTTTTTCTCATAATAAGGCTTTATAAATTAATTTTTTTGTAAAAATTGGTACAAAGGTAGACAAGTCAGTCGAATATGCAAAATTTTAATTGCTTGTAATTCTCCCATTTCTCACTACTACTCAATGAGTTAATAGAAAGTTAACCGCCAACCATGGGCTGGTGGTAATCATTATTTTGCAGTATCTTGTCGCCCCCGAGATGAAATTACCCGCCGCCTTAATTCAAAAAGAGCTGGATCTTTTTGAGGTCAAATTCAACGAAGCAGTTCAAAGCCAGGCCCCTTTGCTGGACCGTATTATGCGTTACGTGGTCAAACGAAAGGGCAAGCAATTGCGGCCCATGTTCGTACTACTGTCGGCCAAACTTTGCGGGGAGATCAACGACAGCACCTATAGAGCTGCCTCGCTGGTAGAGATTTTGCATACCGCTACCTTGGTGCACGATGATGTAGTGGATGACTCGCTGGAACGAAGAGGATTTTTTTCTACCTATGCCCTTTGGAAAACAAAAGCCAGCGTACTAATTGGCGACTACTTGCTGGCCAAAGGACTATTGCTATCGCTAGAGAACCAAGATTACCCTCTATTGCATATTCTCTCCGATGCTGTTAAAAAGATTAGCGAAGGGGAATTGTTGCAACTAGAGAAAGCGCGCAACCTAAATCTGAAGGAAGAGATTTACTATGATATTATTAAGGGAAAGACCGCTTCGCTACTGGCCTCGGCCTGTGCAGCCGGAGCTTGGTCGGCCGGACAAGACAAAGCACTGACAGAAAAAATGCGACAGTTCGGCGAGTTGACAGGGATGGCCTTTCAAATAAAGGACGACCTGTTCGACTATGCTAGCGAAGATGTAGGAAAACCCACCGGCAACGACATCAAAGAAAAAAAATTAACCTTACCACTCATCTACACGCTCAATCACTGCGATGCAGTTACACGAAGAAAAATTATTTATATCGTAAAGAATAATAGTCAAGATAAAAAAAAGGTGAGCTGGGTACTCGAGCAGGTTACCGCTACCGGAGGCATTCGTTACGCCACCTCCCAAATGAATCATTTTAAAGAACAGGCTCTCTCACTCCTACACACGTTTCCGGCATCGGATGTTAGAAAAGGACTAGAGGACATGGTCTTGTTCGTAACCGACAGAAAATATTGATCGATTGCAAAAGAGATGGAAAATAGTTCCCGCTCAGCCTGCAGCAGCTACTCGCCTGCGAGAGCAACTACAGATTCATCCGGTGCTGTGCGGGTTGCTGGCGCAACGGGGTATCACCGACTTTGACCTTGCCCGTTCTTTTTTCAGACCCTCCCTTGACCACCTTCATAGCCCCTGGCTAATGAAGGATATGAAAAAAGCTACCGATCGTATTGAGCGTGCCCTCGCGGGGCATGAGAAAGTGATGATCTTTGGAGATTACGATGTAGATGGTACTACCTCAGTTGCTAGCCTTTATCTCTTCTTAAAAAAAATACACGCTCCCCTTTCTTACTACATACCACACCGCTACCGAGAGGGATACGGCGTAAGTAAGGCCGGCATCGACCTGGCAGCGAGTCAAGGCATCACTCTTATTATCTCTGTAGACTGTGGTATCAAGTCGGTCGAACTGATCGACTATGCCCGCACGTGTGGAATCGATTTTATCATTTGCGATCACCATCTACCCGACGAAGAACTACCGGCCGCCATTGCCATTTTGAATGCCAAACAAAAAGACTGTCATTACCCGTACAAAGAATTATGTGGGTGTGGGGTTGCCTTTAAATTGATGTGTGCATTACAAGAACAACTGCAATTACCCGCTGATGCTGCGTATGGCTATCTCGATCTGTTAGCTACAGCTATTGCTGCAGACATTGTACCCATGACTGGAGAAAACAGAATACTCGCCTTTCATGGTCTTCAAAAAGCCAATTCCCGACCCAACTATGGTATTGCAGCATTGGCAGAGATCGGCAGCGTGCAGTTACCGCTCACCATTCACCAACTAGTCTTTATGATTGCCCCGCGGGTCAATGCAGCCGGCCGCATGGACGAGGGGGGCAAAGCGGTCGAACTTTTTATTGCCGACTCGTTTGAGGATGCCTTGGGATTTGCATCGCAACTACAAAGTGACAATAGCGACAGAAGAGAGGCCGATAAAATCACTACGCAAGAGGCGTTGCAGCTGATTGAAGAAAATCCTGCCTGGCAAAACAGCAAATCCACGGTGGTATTTCAGCCTCACTGGCATAAAGGTGTGGTGGGCATTGTAGCCTCCCGGCTCATTGAGCATTATCATCGACCCACCATTGTGCTTACCCGATCAGGAGAGCAGGTAGCCGGAAGCGCTAGAAGCGTGCCCGGATTTAACTTATATGAGGCTATTCACGCTTGCAGAGAACACCTGATTGGCTACGGCGGCCATTTTGCAGCAGCAGGTATGACGCTAGAGCCCGATCAGGTTGATGCTTTTCGTGATAAATTCGAATCGGTGGTATCGGCTACTATCTTACCCGATCAGTTGATACCGGAAATCGTTATCGACCAAGAGCTCGGTTTGCACGATGTTACCCCCACTTTCTTTTCTATTCTTTCGCAAATGGAGCCCTTCGGCCCCGAGAATCTTAGACCGGTTTTTTTGATTCGAGGACTAGTAGATACCGGTCAGTCCAAAATTGTAAAAGAAGAGCATATTCGTTTTTCGCTCCAAGACAAGACGGCACGCAAGACCCTAACAGGCATTGGCTTTGGATTAGCCCCCCATTTTGCGCTGCTTAGCAACCGACAACCCATTGATGTAGTTTGCACCCTCGACGAAAATCATTTCAACAACAAGACCACCTTACAGCTACGTGTAATGGATATTCGCACTGCTCAGTAAAAACCCTCCTACATTAGTTCCAGGTCAGTTGCAAATCATCAATGGCTGTTGAAGGCCTGTTATTGCTTCCTGTAGTAGCGGTGAGTGTCACGATACGGATCCAGACTTTCTGAGAAAGGTTATTGAGTGCTGATCCAAAGTTGACCGTTACAGGAGTGCTAGCAAACGTGCCTACGTTCGTGGTTAGTGTAGCCGGGGCTGTCGTTACTGCAGTAAAAGAGCTGGGAGTATCGCCCACAGCATACTCAACTCGCCAAGTAGCTGTTCGTCCCCCGGGGGTGGCGTCGAGAGATTGAAACAAAAAACTCATTTGAAAATTGTTCTTTCCACTTGTATTTGCCAACTCAAACAAGAAGGAGGAGCCGGGATCGTATCCTGCAGCACTGGTCTGACGAATACCAAGTGCACGGTTGGTAGAAGCTGCCTGTGCGGTTGCATCGCTGCTTGAAGTGAGCCCGGTCGCAGAGGCAAAATTCTTAGCCCCTGCACTCGTTTGATTCCATGCGGTTGGCGTTGCAAAACCAGCCGTGGGAAAAACCGGCATATCACCCGTACCCAACGAAGTAGCCGATGCTCCTATCTTAACATACACGCCCTGTGGAAGTCCATTGGCTAAACCATCAAAATTCTGGGTATACGGAGAAGTGGTAAGCAATAACCCACCCGAAGGAGGAGGTGGTGGAGCAGATCCACCCTCTACGTCGGTAAGATTTCTAAAAGAAATCTGCTTGGTCGTATTGAAAGGGGTCAAGTACCCAGTAAGAGAAGTAGCGGACGTGGGATAAGTTGCGGCAGCGAAACTAGCCCCTGTACTGGTAAATACGGGCAGAGTGCCAGAAGCATCAGTCATGGTAACTGAACCACCCCAACGACCACCCGTGCCACCCGAGAACGTGACCGTTGCAACACGAACAAGGGTAGACTCCCAGGTGCGAAAATTAGTGTTAATGGCAGCCAAGGTGGCTACCCTAGGCGCAATCGTTTTGCCCGTCGATACAAGTTGAGCAAAATTGAGGGGTACATTATTGAGTTGTAAAAGCCCATTGAATTCAGAAAGTTCCTGACCCGAAACATTTATATCTATGGAATCTCCCAAATTAAATGTATGCGCCGAAGCAAAACGCACGCAGATACCAGCCAATCCGTTTCCTTGCTGCAAATAAATATTTTGATTATTGAGGTTATTGGTGGTTCTATCGCTAATCACCACACCCGTAATTTTTCTGCCCGAGGGCGCAAATGTGCTTGATCCAGTGAATAAGGCTCGCAACTCTGCAGTAGACATTAGTGCAGCAGGACCAGTGCCACAACGGGTACCGGACAATCTCACATCACTGGTATCACGTATGGTCAGTTGGCGGGTACTCCCGAAATAAGAATAAATACCCGTGATACTACCATTGCCGGCAGGCATTTTGAGGTTGGCAAAGTTGGCGTAGTTGCTAGTGCGAAGTGTAATGCGGTTAGTGGATGGAGCGGTACATGCTTGTAAAACCCTATTACCAGATTGGGATGCATCTGCATAGTTTCGAGCAGTGTCGCCCGGAGCAACCTCCATTTCACTTAATTGAATTAACGTACTTATATAAGGATCTTGGAGCGAAGTGGTCAGCTGAGAAATGCTCACGGCCTTTGGAGTTAGTGGTTGATTAAGCGCTCCCTTCACTATATGCTGATCAAATAAATTAGGCGCTAGTAAAGTAACTCCACCTTGGGTGATAAATGCAGAGTCGACTCCTCCTCCAAATTGTAACGTACCATTATATTGGCCAAGAAAAAGCCCCTTTAGCTTTACAAAAAGCCTACGCCCAACTGGATATTGATTGAACAAATTGCTTCCTGCAAGACGCAATAAGACACCGCCTGTTGCATCCTGTAATGCAATTTGCTGATAATAATTGCCGCTCTTGTCGTCACAAGCCACTATTCCCTCAATGATTAGCTCATCGGTAATGGCCACGGGGGCCCCTGTAGTGTATCGGGCTTTGACATCCCGAATAGTCGTATTGGCTACTACTGTAGTATCACCGGAACCACCTGGATCGGTAAAAGATTTCTTGCAACCCTGCGTTAGAGCAAGGGCTAAAACTAAAACGTAAATCAAAAGAGTGTTGGTTGCGATTTTCATTTTGTATGTTTTATAGCATTTGTGTTATTGAAGATCGGCCGTGCTTCTAATGCCAATTTGGGTGGCATCTTGAGTGGCCGTTTTAAAGATAGAAACATAACCGGTAATAGAGCGAGCCGATCTGTTGACCGTAATCCCCGAGGCACTGCGAACAAAAAGGGTGAGGCTACCTGTACCGTCAGTAAGAGTATAGGTAGTACCCGTGCTATTGGTGGCAGTCTGTGTAATAGCAGTAAGATTGCTTATCGTGACCAACGATGAGGCCCAGCTTTGACGATTGGCCAACACCTGCGCGCAAGTAGCGGAGCGAGGCGTAACCGTTAGGCTTAGCGGTACAGTAACAATCTTCTCTTTAGGAACACTCTTTAATTCCAAATCGCCATTAAACAAGATCAACTCACCTACTCCGGCTGCATCGATCTCAAGTACAGATCCAAGTGCGTACACCGGAGATCCTACCATGGTATACAGATAAATACCGGCTCCACTCTCATCTTGCAACCGAAAGTTGCCAGCCGCCTCATTCGCGCTATTTGAAATAACCACACCCCTAATCTTTTTTGTTCCAAAAGGCACCAATACAGTTCCCGTTCCTGCATAGAGCGCTCTAAATTGAATAAGTGGCAATAATTGCGAGGGATTTGTTGGAACTATTGGATCAGGACCCGTTGGGCCAATAGGCTGTTTATTGCAAGAAACCGCCAGCAGCAGCCACGCGGCAGTCGATAACAGTAAAAGAGAGCTAATTGATCTCATATTGCTATGGTTGAATTTCAAAATTATCAGAACCGGAGAGTTACACTAGTAAAGAAATTTAGCCCAAATGCATAGAACAAACGAGGGGGAAACTTACCCACCTCTACCGGATCTGCTGCATTTTGTTGTTGATCGTATCTCAACTGCTCAAAACCACCTGTTACGATATTTCGGTTATTGAGCAGATTATTGATGCCGGCATTGAAAACTAAGAATGTAGACTTCTTGTTAATCTCATAACGCTTGGGAAGCTTCCAAGAGTAACCTCCAAAAAAGTCCACGGTCTGCTGAGCATCCACTTTCTGCTGATTGAATACCTGCTTGTATCCGCTGGTTCCTGGCGTTAAAAACTGAAGAGCATCCCAGGTACGACGAAGTGGATTGATGGCCAGATAAGACTGATCAAAGTAGCTGCCTGTCAAACTCAAGAACCAAAATTTAGGAGAGCGGTAATTGAGTGATATACTGTAGGCCTCCATAGGAGTTGAGGGAATCCTGAAGTTTTCGGCATAAATGATATCGCGCCCTAATTCCGTGGCGCTATTATCTACAGTAATGATAGCTTGTTGCTTACTATCGAAATAATAGCGCCCGACAGAAGCCGCCATATTAATGGTGAGTGTAGAGGATAACCGGGCCTCTACACCAAACTCTCCTCCTACATGCAACTTGTCAATCCCACTGATAGCATAATTGACAAAATTCTGATAGAAATCATGGTAGAAGATCATGACATCCATTCCTTTTCGAAATTGGGTATAATACCCGCCCAACTTCACTCTAAACCGGGGAGCATTGAGCACATAGCCCGCCTCGCCTGTAAGAATCTCTTCGCTTTGCAGCTGTTCCTGCTGGGCATTACGTGTGCGAGGGGAGATATAAATATTCTCGAAATAAGGTGCACGAGTCAAGTAAGACCCATTTACAAAAAGGTAATTTCTACCATCAATTTTATAGGTAACTCCTGCCTTTGCGGCATAATTTAAAAAGGTGTTGATGGCGCCCTTTCCGTAGGAATCATTGGGAAAGATTCCATTTCGCACATTGCCCTGGCGGTAGAACCGGGTATGAGAGGCCTGCCCCGCTACAAAAACATCCCAATTATCAAATTGAAAAACGCCTTGCCACCAAGCAGCCGCGCGGCTGATATTTAAATTATAATCATAACCAAAGCGATCCCCAACTTTTAGAATTCGGTTCGGAATGTCCACATCAAATTGATTGGCTGTACCACCCATCCCAAAGTCTCTTTCGGCAAACTGGTTTAGATTAACATAAAAGTCTCCACCGAGAAGATCATCAACCTTTTTGTAATATCGGTTTTGCTGGGACTGGTACGAGAGCCCAGCCGTCATATCGAGATGCTCCCCTATACGCGTATTGAGCACGGAATTAAAATTGAAACGTTGCGTATTGATAATCCTATTCTCGATAATATAGCGAGAACGTAACCCCGAAATATTATTACCGTTTATACCATTCGCATTGGCGATAGTCGTGTAACTCGCCCGATTGATATCATACAACCGCTGCCAGTTAATTTGCCGAAGGGAAATATCATTACGCATCAGGTCAGAAAGCCTCGCTGCTTGTGCGGCATCGGGCGTAGAGGCCCAGGTGCCGGTATAACTGGGCAGGTAGCGATAGTAATCAGGACGTGGGTCGGCAGCATTATACCAATCGAAAGCGGTAACAGATCGGTCGCCAAAGGAATAACTGGCTGCAGTAGTAAGCGTCGTGTTATTGCGCAATCGAAATTCATGATTGAGTATGGCTACCGGTTGATGCGTTCTTCCAACACTTACATTTCGCTTACGACCATTTTGATATCCCCAATTGGGATTATAGTAATTAGTACCGGCCAGATCCAGCATCTCTTGAACGGCGGGTCCTTGCCTCCCGTTTTCGGTGGGCGCATCAAAAAGAGTCAAAGAAAGTAAATGGCGCTGGTTAATCCTTTTGTCGACACTCGCAAAAAAAGCCCAACCATCATAATGTGTACCAGGCACATACCCCTCATCGGCCCAGCGTCGACTTCCACTCAACGAAAGAGCCCACCCCTTTTGATTTATGCCGGTTGAGTGCGTAAGCATAATTCTATTATTATACGTTCGGTTAGAAGCAGCATAGCTGATCTGCGTCTGCGCCCGCTGCCGGCTGGCCCTTGCATCAATATTTGTATTACCTCCGATATCTCCAAATGTGAAGGTATTATAACGAAGGCCCCAAGACACATCTCGATTACGCATAACATCGTTGAGACCGCCCCACAGGCCAAAGGGGGTAAAACCGTTATCGAGATTATCCATCGGAACCCCATTTAAAAAAGTACTGAAATGATCGTTGTCGTACCCTCTGATACGGAAACGAACTGCACTAAAATTAAAGGCTGCAGCCGAAAAGAAAGGATCCCGACCAGCCGTAAGAAGAGAGGAGACGTTTTGATTTCCTCCATCTCCCAAATCGTTGTCGTCGATCGATACAGTAGGAATATTATCTAGAATGCCGTCTTTTATTTCTTCGATGAGTGAGCTATCTTTTCGAGAAGTAGAGTCGATCTGGGCCGACACTGGAGCAGCGGCCAAAAGCCCCAGAAGCAGTAGCAGGTACAAGCGCATGTAGTTTGGTTTAAGCAACGGAGCAAATTTATTAGGATCGGCCGGTATGCGTACCAAAAGTTAGACACATAACAATAACATCATACCCTTTGATTTCTGAAGAAGGCCATTCAATTTCTGTACATTCGCAACGCTTACTCGCTTGCATGAAAAAATTTGTATTATTCATTGGTGCCTTGCTTTGTGTCGGCGGCTTGCTGGCCCAAAAAAAACAATATAGATCGGCCGTGTTGGCCTTTTATAACCTCGAAAATTTATTTGACACTGTCAACAATACTCTCATCAACGACGAGGAGTTCTTACCAGGCGGAGTTCGCAACTATAATACCCGTATCTACCAAGATAAGTTGGGTAAACTGGCCACCGTTATCGCTCAGATTGGAGCGGAGTTTAATCCTGATGGGCCAGCCCTGCTGGGTGTGTCTGAGATCGAAAACGATACGGTACTGAGTGATTTGGTCAAACAACCTTTGATCGCCTCCAGGCGCTACCGCTGGGTTCACTACGATTCAAAAGATGCCAGAGGCGTGGATGTGGGTTTGCTGTACAATCCCCTGTACTTTACACCCGAAATAAGCGATAAGCTCTACGTAGCCTTACCCAGTGGATCAAAAGACGCTTATTACACTAGAGATATCTTATGGGTCAAAGGAAAACTTGATGGTGAAACCATTCATGTATATGTTAACCACTGGCCCAGCCGAAGCGGCGGCGAAAAAAGAAGTGAACCTGGTCGGATCGCTGCAGCACAAGTCTGCCGTCGGCACATAGACAGCATTCTTTCATCAGAACCCAAGGCAAAAATTATAGTGATGGGCGATCTTAATGACGACCCCGTTAATAAAAGTGTCAATCGCGTATTACTGGCTAACGGAAATGCCGGCCCGGATAGTTCACATTTTCTCTACAACCCCTGGTGGGACCTCTACAAAAAGGGGATTGGCACCCTTGCCTATCAAGACGCATGGGGACTTTTCGACCAAATAATACTTTCTAGACCCTGGCTACAAAAAGAACAGCACGGATTCTTTTTTTACAAACCACAGGTATTTAATCGAGAATTCTTAGTGGAAAACAATGGGCGCTACAAGGGCTATCCGATGCGTACCTGGGATGGTAATTCTTATCGGGGCGGATATAGCGATCATTTTCCCAGCTACATATTGGTTATCAAGGAGATAAATAAGTAGTCTCTGCCGCTTGCCTGCTGCCGCAAAATCCCCTATCTTTGCCGCCCCAAATCTGTGTTCGCAGATTCTTTGCGGCCTCAACCTCCGCAATGTCCAATGGGAGAAATCGAATTTTTAACCCTTTCCGCATCAAACCGGAAACAAAAAAAAGGTACATGAACAATTACGAACTGATGGTGATCTTCACCCCTGTTCTGAGCGACGAAGAGTTCAAAGCTGCGCAAAAAAAATATGCGAAGCTGGTAACCGACAACGGCGGTGCTGTTGTAGCAGAGAACGCTTGGGGCCTGAAATCACTGGCCTACCCCATCCAGAAAAAGACGACCGGATTGTACTGGGTACTGGAGTACACCGCAGCTGCGGACTTCAATGAAAAACTGAAAATCCAGTTGCTCCGCGACGAAGCCGTACTTCGTCATCTTTGCACTAAACTCGACAAATACGCCGTCGAGTACAATGCACGTAAGAGAAGTGGCGTAAAATCTGGAAACGAAAAAGCAGTGGAGGCTTAATAGTATGGCAAAGAACGAAATCAAATACCTGACGGCTATAAAATCTGACAAACGCGTCAAAAAGTTTTGCCGTTTTAAGAAATACGGTATCCGCTACATCGATTATAAAGACGTTGAGTTTCTTAAAAAGTTCCTCAACGAGCAAGGTAAATTGCTCCCCCGTCGTTTAAGCGGAAACAGCCTTAAATTTCAGCGCAAAGTTTCTGATGCGGTCAAGAAAGCCCGCCAGATGGCGCTGTTGCCTTATGTAACTGATCTTTTAAAATAACCTCACCCTAACTCCTTTTACGGAAGACAGCCTACATGGCTGGGTCGGTGAACAAAAGAAACAACATGGATATCATCTTAATTCAAGACGTAGATAACCTAGGTGCCGCTAACGAAGTGGTAAAAGTAAAAAATGGTTACGCGCGTAATTTCTTACTGCCTCGCAAACTGGCCGTAGAGAATAGCCCTAGCAACAATAAACAATTGCAAGAGCGTCTCAAGCAGGTCCGCAAAAAAGAAGAGCAGATGCTGGCACAGATCAACAGCGTCATTGCCAAACTGAATGAAGGTCCTATTAAGCTGACTGCCAAGACAGGCACCAGTGGAAAGATCTTTGGAAGCATCACCTCGCTTCAAATGACACGTGCCATTCGCGAACAAAAAGGATTCGAGATCGATCGCAAAAAAATCAGCCTCCCCGAAGAGCTGAAAGAGCTGGGCAGCTACAAAGCCCAAATCGACTTTGGTAACGGGAAGACCGCCGAAGTAGATTTTGATGTGATCGCAGAATAATTTGTTATAGAACTGAACGAACCAAGCCCTCCTTTTGGAGGGCTTTTTTTATACGTAGCCTATTGTTGATCAACTATTTGAATGAATTTTTTCTTGATTCCTTAACAATTTATCCCCAGAATTGAAAATTATGCTTAACTTGCCTGGCTATTGGTGCTCTTTCAGTTTTGCATGTCCGGAACGATTCGTCACAACGTTGAATGTTCTTATGGTACTGTTTACTGTTGACACTGTTTATTGTTTAAAAACGTATTAAAATGAACATTTACGTAGGAAATCTGAGCTGGAACCTCAAAGATCAGGATCTGCTCAATCTTTTTGCATCGCATGGCGAAGTAGCCTCTGCTAAAATCGTCACTGACAAATTCACTGGCCGTAGCAAAGGTTTCGGTTTTGTGGAAATGCCTAACGACGATCAGGCACAAGCTGCCATTGCAGCCCTTAACGGAACAGAAGTTGACGGCCGTAATGTGGTAGTCAACGAAAGTCGTCCCAAGCCCGAAGGTGGCGGCGGCGGCGGTTACAAAAAACGCAGCTTTGGCGGCGGCGGCGGCGGTTACCGTGGTGGTAACGGCGGTGGCGGTGGCTATCGTGGCGGAAACGGCGGTGGTTACAACCGCGAGGGTTTCAACAACGGCGATTTTTAATGCAAGCGGTTTAGAACCGCTTCTCATTCAATAAAAGCTGCAGTCCGGTCTCTGAGAGACCGGACTTTTTTTTGTTACCTTCGCCCCACCATGACAGAGAAGATTCTGATCCTCGATTTTGGATCGCAATACACCCAATTGATTGCCCGTGCCATTCGAGAATTAAATGTCTACTGCGAGATCGTTCCTTTCAACAAACCCATTTCTTTCGACATCGCCTTAAAAGGAATCATCCTTTCGGGTTCTCCGTTTTCTGTCAACGAAACTAATGCTCCTGCTCTCGATATTGAAGGGCTCATCAAGCACGTACCCGTATTGGGCATCTGCTATGGAGCACAGCTAACGGCCAAGTGTTTTGGTGGAACTGTAGCCAAAAGCGATAAAAGAGAGTATGGCAGAGCTCAACTGCTCATTCAGCGAGAAGATCCCTTTGTACAGGGACTCGATAAGACCACCCAAGTGTGGATGAGCCATAGCGACTCCATCAAGTCCCTTCCCGACACCTTCGAATTGCTAGCCACTACCGAGAGTATTCCTATCGCAGCCTTTAAGAAAACAAGTACCGATACCAACCCGCTATATGGGGTGCAGTTTCATCCCGAGGTCTATCACTCGACACAAGGAAAATTACTACTCAGAAATTTTTTGATTGGCATTTGTGGTTGTTCGCAAGACTGGACCGCTGCTCACTTTATTACCGATAGTGTGAAAGCGCTGCAACAGCAGATCGGCCAACGAAAGGTGATTATGGCACTTAGTGGTGGCGTTGATTCTACAGTAGCTGCGACACTGATTCACCGAGCCATCGGCGATCGGCTAGTAGGCATTTTTGTCGATAACGGAGTACTACGCAAAGATGAATTCGAAAACGTATTGCAATCGTACCGAGAGATCGGGTTGAATGTAACTGGTATTGATGCCCGCGAGCGTTTTTATTCGGCGCTGGCCGGTAAAACTGACCCAGAGCAAAAAAGAAAAGCCATCGGTTCACTTTTTATTGATGTATTTCAAGAAGAAGCTAAAAAACTAAGCGGGTTTGAACTGCTGGGTCAAGGCACTATCTATCCTGATGTAATTGAAAGCGTATCTGTACATGGCCCTTCAGTTACCATTAAATCGCATCATAATGTGGGAGGCTTACCTGCACACTTGCACTTAGAGTTAGTCGAGCCGCTACGCTTATTATTTAAAGACGAAGTCAGAAAGATCGGACTTGAGCTGGGTATACCGTCCGAAATGATTGGAAGACATCCTTTTCCCGGACCTGGCTTGGCCATTCGCATTCTGGGCGAAGTAACTGCCGAACGCGTACAATTGCTACAAGAGGCCGATGCCATTTTTATTCGATCGCTCAAAGAAAAAGATCTATACGCATCAGTTTGGCAGGCAGGTGCCATCTTATTACCTGTTAAAACGGTGGGAGTAATGGGAGATGAACGTACCTATGAGTACACGGTGGCGCTGCGGGCCGTGACCAGTGTTGATGGTATGACCGCCGACTGGGCGCATCTACCCTATTCTTTTTTAGCCGACCTGTCTAATGATATCATTAACCAGGTGCGTGGCATCAACCGTGTCGTTTATGATATTAGCAGCAAACCTCCGGCCACCATTGAGTGGGAATAATGCTTTTTCGCTATGAGAAAAAGTTGGCTCTTCTTGCTTTTTTTATTGAGTATAGGCGTGATGATACCACGCGTGGCACTAGAGGCACAGCCACAGGCAACGCCTGAAAAAAAAATCAGGATCGCCCTCTTTGCCCCACTTTACCTAGACTCCGCATTCGACAAAAACAGCGAGTATCGCTACGGACCTAAACAATTTCCAAAATTCATAGTACCAGGTCTGGAGTTTTATGAAGGTGCTCTACTGGCACTCGACTCGCTACGAAAAGAAGGAGTCGCTATAGAGCTACTTGTATTCGATAACAAAGCGGCCCATAAAACTATTGACGCGCAACTCAGCAGCCCAGCTTGCCAAGGGGTTGATCTTATTATCACCTATTGCTCAGCTTCCGAATTAAAGCTTTTTGCCAACGCAGGTAAAGAAAGAAAAATCCCTGTTGTCAATATCAATCTGCCCAATGACGGGGGCGTGTTGCAAAACCCATATCTCGTACTACTCAACTCAACACTGCCCTCGCAATGCCAGAGCATTTATAGTTATATCCGTAACCGATTTTCGAAACACCAATTGGTTGTCTTTCAAAAAAAAGGAGCCCTCGAAACAAGAATCCGCTCTTACATCGAAGAGGCTGCCCGAAAAAGAGGCGGCACATCGTCTCCGATAAAATTTGTGGAGCTAACCGATAGCTTTACTGTACAACAACTCATTCCCTGGCTCGATACCCTTAAGTCTACGATGTGCTGGGTAGGCAGCGTAGAAGAGAATTTTGGAAAACGCATCTGCCAGCAACTAGCTGGACTAGCCAAACAACGCTATAAACTAACCGTAATGGGAATGCCTACTTGGGACGGCATAAAAGAGTTTTCAAAAACGGAGTACCGTGGCGCAGATCTTTTCTTCTGCACTCCTTTTTACTCACCCCGCACCGATAGTCTAAGCCAGTCTATTGAAACTTTCTTTGGAAGTCAACTTTATGCTCGTCCCAGTGATATGGTATTAAGAGGCTATGAGGCTGTTTGGCGATTTTCGAAATTGATACTCCGGTATCAAAAAGATATCACACTTCATTTAGGTAGTAGAGAGTTCGCCCTATTTCGCGAAACAGATGTTCAACCCACCATCTTTGCGACACAGCCTGGGGTAATACAATACTACGAGAACAAAAAACTTTACTACCTAAAATGGCAGGACGGTTTTTTGAAGCCGGCTAATTGATCTTCTTTTTTAGTGAGGTGACCTGCTGTTGTAAGTCAGAAACTACATTAGCAAGCTGATTCATATCCCAGCGATGCTGTGTATTGGCTTTAGAAATTACGACCTGTGCCTGCCACATCTCCAATACTTCATCTGTATTTACAGTATAAGGATGAAAGATTGGATTATCGCTGACAAGCGTGAGTTTATCACGCTGTTTAGTGCTTTTCTGTACTCGTTTGTAAACAATGCCCTCATTCCTTGAGATAACGATACAAGGAGTATTCTGCTTGACGTCTTCTAGATCATTTACTTTCTCGCCCACGATGACCGAACCACTCGGGGTAGGCAGCATTGAATCACCGATAATCTCAAAGGCGCGATAATTGCCGCCGGTCAGCATCGGAAGGGTAAACGTATTAAGCTCGTCAATAAACTCAGGATCGGCATAGCCGGCCAGATATCCGGCAGCAGCTTTTACCGGCACAAAGGGAATTTCAGCAGGACCGGCATTCATTTTCAAAGACCTTCTTTTAGCCAGGTAATTAGCCTTGTTATCGCTCAGGTCCTTTCGCAACAGTTCGTCCATTGTCAACTTGAAAATATCACAGACAGCCTCAAGTACTTCGAAACGAGGCTCTGCCCGCTCCTCTTCGTAGGCACCGAGTAGCGATCTTTTTATATTGAGTTTAATGGCAAACTCCTCTTGGGTCCAGCCGCGGAGCTTGCGCAGATACTTCAGATTTTGATTGGAAAGTGCCATGTTTGTCTAATTTATTTAGTTGCAAAATACTAATATTTTTAGAATTTCCAAATTTTTTAGCTGGCATTTTGGGATACGCTAAAAATCAAGGACTTTTACAATCCATGGGTACTACTAAGAAAAAAGAGGTCGCCGCCCCACCAAAAGCTCGGGTAAAAAAGGAAAAACCGGTAATTCTTATTACCAATGATGACGGCATCAGTGCCCCCGGTATTCGGAATCTAGTGGAATCGGTTAAGGATCTCGGACATATCTACGTGGTAGCCCCCGACAAACCTCAATCTGGCATGGGCCATGCCATCACCATCGGAGAACCCCTTCGACTACAGAAGACCCATCATTTCGAAGGCATCGATTCGTACGCCTGCTCGGGAACTCCGGTTGACTGCGTTAAGCTGGCCGTAGATAAAGTGCTACACCGTAAACCTGATCTCTGTCTCAGCGGTATCAACCATGGCGCCAATCACAGCATCAATGTAATTTATTCTGGTACCATGTCGGCTGCCGTTGAGGCGGCCATAGAAGATATTCCCTCCGCGGGATTCTCATTGCTCGATTACAGCATTGAAGCCGACTTTACCGCCGCTCGTTTGTACGCCCGCCTGGTAGTCGAAAAAATGATGCAGACCAAGTTGGGCAGACACACTGTGTTAAACGTGAACATTCCGGCGCAAAAATATGAGTTGATTCGCGGCATAAAGATCTGCAGACAGGCCTATGCCAAGTACAACGAGAACTACGTACAGCGCAACGATCCGCATGGCAAACATTATTTCTGGCTAACCGGAGAATTCGTGAATGCCGACAAAGGAAAAGATACCGATGTCTGGGCGCTGGCTAATAATTATGTGAGTGTGGTACCTGTGCAATATGACCTCACGCATTATTCGTATAAAGAACAACTGGCTAAAAGCTGGAAATTATGATCCTTACCAAAGACGATCAACGACTGGGACTGGCGTTGGGTTTTGTAGGTCCCTTGTTGGGACTGGTCTTCTTGTATAGCTGGAAATTTCACAGTTACACCTTTGGTGAGTTCCTCGAGAGTTTTATACGAGAGAACCGGCTTATTACGTCTATCGGTTCCCTTAGTTTACTGGTAAATGCCATTTTGTTTACTATCTACGTCAATACCGAAAGAGACCGTACAGCGCGCGGCATTTTTATAGTGACACTTTGCTACGGCATTGGCATTCTGTTGCTCAAGCTATTCAATTAACACATGCGCTACTATATTATAGCGGGCGAGGCCTCTGGTGATCTTCATGGAAGCAACCTGATTGCGTCACTGCACCAACAAGACCCACAGGCCGTTATTCGCTGCTGGGGAGGCGATAAGATGCAAGCGGCCGGTGCTTCGCTGGTAAAGCATTATCGCGAACTGGCGTTTATGGGCTTTGCTGAAGTGATCAAGAACCTGCCTACCATATTGCGTAATCTTCGTCTTTGTAAAGACGACATCCGATCGTTTCATCCCGACGTACTTATCTGCATCGATTATCCGGGATTTAATCTACGAATCGCCAAGTGGGCGCACGCGCAAAAAATACGCGTTGTCTACTACATTGCCCCGCAAGTTTGGGCCTGGAAAGAGAACAGGGTAAAAGAGATGAAGCACACCATCGATCAGTTGTTGGTCATTCTTCCGTTCGAAAAAGATTTTTTTGCTTCTCGGTGGCAATGGACTGTTTCTTACGTAGGCCATCCCCTGGTGCAAGTCATCGATAACGCCAAAAAAGTTCCCGTTATAGAGCCACTGTCTGATAAACCCATCGTGGCGCTCCTCCCCGGTAGTCGACAGCAAGAGATTGCCAAAAAATTACCGGTGATGTTAGCGGTGAGTCGTTCTTTTCCGAATCATCAATTTGTGGTGGCCAAAGCGCCAGGCACATCCGATACATTTTATGCAGATCTGTTAGCCGCCTATCCAAATGTAACAGTGGTTAGCGACCAAACCTACCCTCTCTTGCAGCAGGCAAAGGCCGCATTGGTTACATCGGGAACCGCTACGCTCGAAACCGCACTATTCGGCGTGCCTCAGGTGGTTTGTTATAAAGGATCGTGGTTGTCTTATCAAATTGGAAAGCGACTAGTTAAAGTCCCATTTATCTCATTGGTCAATTTGATCATGAATAAAGCCGTGGTAACGGAGTTGATCCAAGATAACCTGACCCCAACCTCACTTACGACAGCCTTACAAGAGCTGCTAGCTGACACTCCTAAAAGAAAACAGGTAGAAGAAGACTATTTGCAACTGCATCAGCTGCTTAGTCAGCGTGGCAATGCTTCGGTGCAAGCCGCCTCGCTTATAATAGCGGGTCTTAAAAGATCAGCTTGATCGCCAGCAGTAGCAGACAAAAAATAAAAATAAAAATGCTGATTCGGTTAATGCCATGCATGTATCCGATCCATTTGTCTTTGGGACGACTTGGGTCTTTAGGACGCAAATACAGATACTCGGCCAATTGTTTCAGTACGCTCATAATGCAAATGTACCACGTTACCAGGAGTCATAAAAAAACCCCTCGTTACCAAGGGGTTCATTAAAAAATTACTGGTGGAGAATACCGGAGTCGAACCGGTGACCTCTTGCATGCCATGCAAGCGCT
>CANGYW010000002.1 GCA_947458335.1 Chitinophagaceae bacterium
AGTCCATCATTGAGCACACCACTAATTACGCGGGGCTGGTAGCGATCGGCTGTCAACTTGCTGCGACCGATACGAGTCAGGAACATATTGGTTCCGTTAAAAATATCTCCACCCACTTTAAGATCCCAAAGCATGTTGAGACGGAAGTTGCCCCAACGGAAGGTGTTGTTCCATCCCAGGGTAAAGGCGGGATTACGATCTCCGCGTACATTAAACAAGCCATCCAAAACGGGAAGTCCGTTAGCAGGATTGATCAAGATGCGTCCGGCAGCATTGCGTGCATAGCCAACGGCCGTAATGGAAGTAGTGGGACCCCCTCTTACCAAACCACCGCGGGCGTTACCGTAGAGCCAGGTGTCAGAGATATAATACTCGGCTACGTTACGGGGCATATCGATAACAGCATTCCACATTCTGTTAAAGTTGAAGCGCATGTTCCAGTTAAGGCTCTTTCCGCCACCTTTGATCAGATCGTAGTCAACAGCCACTTCCACACCCTGATTTCGGGTAGAGGCCGCATTTTGTGTGTTCAACACAAATCCGGTACCGTAGCTAAGACGGAAGTTCTGAATGATCTGACCTTTATTAAGTGTGTTGTAATAGGTGATATCAAAGTTCAGACGGCTCTTAAAGAGTCTGAATTCGGTACCCAGCTCGTAGGTGCTTTGTCTTTCGGGGCGAAGGTCTTCGTTGTTGTTAAAGAAGCCGTAAGAGAAACCACCGCCACTCGCAAAGTTGTTTACGAATACTGATTGGGTAGAATAGGGAGTATTCAAGCGAGCTGTTCCGGCCAAGGAGGTTCTAAGTTTCCAATAGCTAATAAGACTGTTGCGCTTAAGCTCAGGGAAGATATCGCTGAGGATCACACTCAAGCTACCGCCGGGATAGTTGTAGCTTCTGTTCTTTTTAGGAAGGGTAGAGGCTTCTTCGAAGCGGTGAGTATAACTTAAGAAAGCATAATTCTTAAAGCTAAGGGCAGCCTCTCCAAAATAAGCTTGCTGACGCAGCTGGTTTAAGTTGTATTGACCCGTTGCATTTCGTAGCAAACGAAGACGGGTGTTAGGGCGCGTTACACTGCTATCCATAAAATTCCCCATAAGAGCATTTAGATCTTTGTCGGTTACGACCGCTCCATTTTTGATCATGCTTCCGCTGGCGGTAACGTTGTCCACGATGTTGGTTCCGTATACGGCGAACATGCGAGTTTCGTAGTCTTGGTACATGGTACCCGCCATCACACGCAGGTTAAAGTGCTTGCCCAGTTGTTTGCGGGCCGTAGCAGTGATAGTATGGTTGTAGCCAACATACTGGCGCCAGTAGTTATCAAGTGTTCCACCGGTTCCGGCCGATAAGAAGAAAGATTGTGGGTGATAAAAGAGGTACCCGGTCATATCGTAGGTGTCATATCCAAAGCGGCCACTTACAGTTAGCCACTTAAAAGGATTTATGTTGATACCAAGGCTCATGGTCTTACGATCGGTCTCGTCGTAAGCAC
Source organism: Chitinophagaceae bacterium (assembly GCA_947458335.1). Classification (GTDB taxonomy): domain Bacteria; phylum Bacteroidota; class Bacteroidia; order Chitinophagales; family Chitinophagaceae; genus JJ008. Next base: position 1,496 of record CANGYW010000002.1, read on the forward strand.
GATTCTTCTTAACGTTAAACAATGGATTATCATACTCTCCATTTGCGGTAGTGTTGGCAAAGAGGTCGAGTTTGTCTCCAGTAGTGGGATCTTCAAAATTTTTGATGTCGATATCGCTAGGCCAAATCATAAGGCTTAACAAATAGCTACCAGCACTACGCAGTACTTTGTTGTTTTCTGTCTTAATGTAAGCGATAGAGGGTGTAATCTCGATCTTGTCTTTCCATAGTTTGGTAGTATTGGACAAACGCAGGTTATAGCGGCGAAAATCGTTGTTAGGTACAACACCTTGCTGATCGAAGAAGCTACCTGACAAGCGGAACATTGATTTTCCGACGCCAAAGTCCATACCCAGATTGTGGGTCTGTGCGGTACCGGTTTCGAAGAAGGCATCACGGTTGTTAAAGCGCTGTGTGTTGGGGGCATAGGCTGGGCCGAAATACTGGAAAGTATTTGCACCAACCCCATTAATACCCGTTGTGTAATCTTCCATAATCTGGGGCCAGCGGGTTACTTCTTGAATACGGAAACTGTTATCGTATTGAACGGCCAGTTTATTCGATTTGGCCTTACGTGTTGTAATAACAATTGCACCCGAGCTCGCTTGGCTTCCGTAGAGTGCTGTAGCCTCAGGGCCTTTAAGTACGGTAATGGTTTCGATATCACTAGGATTGATGTCGGCAATACGATTCTGATAGTCACTGTTTCTGTTAGCCCTATCCGATGCCAGACCAATGCCCTGTCCACCGCTAGATGTTTCGTTGACGGTTTGGTTATCGAGGATAACGCCATCTACAACATAAAGCGGCTGATTACTCAATGAAAGAGAGTTGAAGCCACGAAGCACTACAGACGAGGAGGCTCCGGCCACACCCGATGTCTGATCGAGCGTCAACCCAGCTACACGACCTGCCAAGCTGTTTAAGAAGTTTTCGCGCTGCGTTTCTTGCACTTCCGATCCAGATACTTTTTGTACAGAGTAGCCCAGCTCTCTGGGATTTCTTTTGATGTCCATGGCTGTTACAACCACTTCTCCAAGTGTATTATCGGCTGTTTTAAGGGATATGCCCAAGGCCTCACCACTACCGACCTTAATATCGGTGGTTTCGTAGCCCACACTGGAGATCTGTAGGACCTCACCGCTGTTCACTTTAATGGAGAATTTACCGTTGGCATCGGTTTGCGTAATCCGACGTGTGCCTTTAACACGGATCGTTACACCCGTTAAGGCAGATTTACTCTCATCGGCAACGACGGTACCGGTTACTGTTCTTTCCTGTGCGAACAAATCGACAGGAAGTACGAACAGAAATAGGGTGCACGCCAACAAGACATGGAGAAGGGTTCTCATAGCTGTTTGTTTAGTTATAGTTGGTACAAATATAAAAAATTATAACACCTTAATGCCCATGGCCACAAAAGACTGTAGCTGGGGCGATTCAGGGGGTAATTCGGTGATTAAGATATCAATTTTATCGGTATCACAAACTTTAATGGGCTGAATAGTATGCACTTTTTCTGCAATACTGAGACAGACCACCATTCGGGAGGCCTCGATCATGGCCTTTTTGAGCTGTACGACCTCCCAGTCGTTGTCTGTAACACCCTGTTCTGCGTCTATGGCATTGGTACCCAGAAAGCAGATGTCGGGCTTGATCTGTTTGATCTTGGCAATAGCTTCTGAACCGACCGTAATCTTAGAATTTTTAGAGATTTTATCTCCGACCAAGATCACCTCTATATGGGGGTGATGCATGTACTCTACAATGGCGGGGATGCTTCCAGAAATAAAAGTAGCTCTTAACTGCGCGGGCAGCATCCGGGCCATCTCTACGATGGTAGTACCTCCGCTGGTCAAAATGAACATACCGTTCTCTACCAGCGAGATAGCCTTTTGCGCAATGATCTTTTTCTTTTGTTGTGAATAAACGGCGGCAGGGGGTAAGGCTACCTCGTGAAAGGAAGAAGATAGGGCGCCTCCATGTACTTTAATAACTTTTCCCTCGTCGGCCAGCTCTTGCAAATCTCTTCGGATCGTGTCTTCTGAGACGCTGATTTCCGAGCACAAAAGGGAAGACAAAACCTTGTTGTGAAGGTTAACCTTTTGCAGAATGTAAGCCTGCCTCTCTTTCTTAAGCATTCGTTAGTTTCTGGCTTAAAAATAGGCAGAATCCCGCAGTAAAGCGCAAAAAACCGAATAAAAACGGGCAGACACCTTCAAAAAGGCTCTTTTATTCGATTAACTCAAGTTTTGATTTAGGTCGTCTGCTTTCGAGCCATCGAAAACTAGGCAATCTCATTTGTAAGGGATCCTTTTGACCGATGGGCCAGATAGTGCCAGATACCTCGTTACGCAACACGATTTTATCCAGCTCCTTGTTTAGTAGGTATATGTCGATGATGTCACTTTTTGATTCGTTAATGCCGGTATAGGCGCTGTCCTCATCTTGTATGTAGTAGATGGTCTTGGCTTCACCAATCGCGCGAACCGAGTCTAATTCACCTCTCGAGAAATAGCCGTCCATTCTAATAGAGGCGATCTGGTTGTAGAGCCCAGGTTCTTGTTGTTGCACTAGCATGCTATTCTCGAAAACTTTTAATCGATCTGGTTTTCTGTTCTTTGTAAAAAGTAAAACGGTATCACCTGTTATCTGGCTACCGTTCGACCAAATGACCGGGTCGGTGAAAAGCCGGTAGGTAGAATCTTTATAGGAGTAAAAAAGACTATCGCAGACCGCTTGTAACGAGTCTGAGAAGATACGGACGTGGTGAAATGCCTCCAGATAACGGTCGCTGCTATCCTTGCTTTTTGAAAGGCTGTCAGTCTTACTTTTTTTCGTCGAGTCGGAGCTAAGTTCGCTTTGCTTTCCGGAGTAGATCGTATCTGCAGTAACATAAATCGAGTCTTTCTCTTGCTCAATAATTAGCAGTGGTTTTTTTGTGGCCAGAAAACGTTCTTTCTTATTATCTCTAAAAACCTCTCCCGCTAATAAGGTAGTACCCTGCGCTGTGTCTACTATAAGCACATTGCCCGCCGCTTGTGAGGTGCCCGAACTATCATCAAAGGCCACGCGGTCGCCAATGATTGTAGTCGCACCATCTTTTATAACTGGGCGCTTTCCAAAAGTCGCCTTACCGGTAGCGGCAGAATAAAACCCATCTGTGGTACGGATACTTCTGCCAGTACTATCTACAATAAGTGTTTGTGCAATAAATCTATTGGTTTGTGTTTGGGTGTTGTAGAGTAGCGAGTCTGTAGTAATCTCGTAGGCTGGGTCTTTGAGGTACACATCATTTTTAAAATACACCTCTTTTAACGAGGCGTAGTAATAACCTTCTTTGCTGGTCAGCGTAGTTTTTTTATTCACGAGCTTGCCACCTTTTTTGTAGATGCCTATGTCGGTGTTAAGATCGTATTCCAAGTCGGGGGTATTAAGCTGTGCTTTACCATCGGTGAGTCGCACCCCACCATCTAAATACGCTAGTTTTTTGTCAATTAAATAGCGAAGGTGTCGCGAAAAAACATTTATGCTGTCGTTATCCTTTATCTGCACATTGCCCCAGGCCTCAAAAAGCTGTCCGCTGTTGTTGAGTACACAACTGTCGCAAAAAAATAAGGTTTTGCCTTGTTTTAATCGTACACCTCCTGCTAAAATTTGTATAGTGGTACTGTCGTCGGTTTTAAGAAGGGTGAGTCGATCAGCCCCTATAATTTGTACACGGCTGGTATCTTCGGCTGGTGTTACTGATGTGCTGAAGCCTGTTACCGGAACTTGGGCCTGCAGGAGTGCCGAAAATACAAGTAGCAGCAAAAGGCCGCCAAGGCGTAGCGATGCCCTAGTTTTTTTCATGGATAGAATCGGGGGTCGTCGTCTTTTTCGAGGGGGCCGATAGGGGGGCAGATTTATCTTTTTTGCCAAACACCGATACTTGTACATACCGCTTGGGGTGGGCCCGAAGATCATCCATTAGTATCTCAGCACTCAGTATCGTTTGTTGCAGTTGATCGTAAAGGCTTCGGTCTTGCAAAATAGCACCCAGTGTTCCTTCTCCGCTGTTGATGGCTTGTAGCGTAATCTTGAGGGCGCCGATAAGTTGCTCTAGCGAATCTACAGTAGCTTTAAGTGGCATTCCGGCTAATTGTTCGCTAAGTTTCTTTGTGTTTTGAAGAGTGCTTCTGATGTCTTGATTGCTTTCCCTAAGGGTGGCGGTAAAGTTTTCTGCGTTATAAAGAGTGCGGGCCAGTGATCCGTTTTCGCTATTTAGTAAAGTATTTAAACTGGCGCTGGCCGAGTTAAGGTTGGCCATGGTTTGTTTTAAATTATTTCGATTTTCAGTATCGAGTAATTGGTTAATGCCACTTAATGTCTTTTTAAGGGAGTCTAGTATATTCCTGACACTACTGATGGTGGGATCGAGTTGTGCTTTCACATCCCCCAGAATACCAGTTTCGAGCCGTGTAGTAATAGTGTCTTCGTCTTGCAGCAGCTCGGCACTGTTGCCTCTTTCAATTACAATATAGGATGACCCTACCAAACTAGAAGAAATATAAGCTACCGAATTTTTGGGTATGTTGATGTCGCGCGTCAGTTGTATGGTAACCACAATAGCACTAACATCTTTATCTTTCTCACGCTTCTCGTAGACAGTACCAATCGGCAGTCCATTTATTTTTACTTCGTTTGATTTTTCGAGGCTACCCAGGTCAGTAAATACAGCGTATATTTTTTTCGAGTGACTAAACACATCTCTTCCCTTCAAATAATTGAAGCCGATAAAAAGCAAAGCCAGCGCCAACACAGTAAGGGCACCTACTTTTGTTTCGTTGCTGATCTTCATGGGTAGCGATTTTTTTCTGCGGCCTCCACTTGTTGCAAGAACGATAAGTTGCTTCCATAGCCCTGAGCAGGGGGTTCTTGTCCTGTACCATTTTGACGTTGCTCTAGCCAGGCGATATAGTTCTTAAGGGCTCTAACGATACAGGCCGATAATTCTTCTTGCCCTTCGGCACTGTTGAGATATTGCTCCTCGTCTGGGTTAGAAATAAAACCGGTTTCTACCAATACGCTCGGCATGGCGGTGGCTTGCAGTACCCATATTCCGATTCCCCGTTGCCTAACATCTCGATCTACCCGACCGACTTTTACAAATTCATCTTGAATAAACCCGGCAAGTGTGGCGCTGCGTTTAAAATACTGTTTAGTCTTGAGCAGCGAAATAGCAATAAACTCTGGGGAATTTACATCTACATGGCCATAATTCTTTTCGAAGTTCTCTTCGCGCAGCATAGGAGCGTTCTCGATAATGGCCAGCTCTTTGTCCTCGCTTCGGTGTGCTCCCCATATATAGGTTTCGGTTCCCTTTGCCTCGCTGGGTAGATTAGTGTACTTGTATTGTGGTACACGCTTCGTTCTTTTTTTTCGACTGGCTCCCTTGCCAGTGTAGTAGGTGACTGTCTTATAGCCGACTAACTCTGCTTTTCGACGACCACCGGCGGCATTTACGTGGATGCAGAGGTATAGGTCTCCTTTATTCTCGTTAGCAAATTTTGCACGATCGTGTAACGGTGGATAGGTGTCAGTTTCGCGTGTGTACAAAATGTTCAGGTCAGGAAATTCGTTTTTGATCATGGCACCTAGTTTCAACGATACGGCCAGACAGATTTCTTTCTCTGTAGAATATTGTCCTTTGGCGCCAGCATCTGATCCTCCGTGTCCGGGATCGATTACCACAGTATTGATGACTTTCTTTTTTTTGTCGGAGGGGGTTTCTCGTACAAAAGAAGAGACGCTGATACAACCGGCGGCCAATATAAAGAGTAGTAGAAGTCTGTTGGTCATAGGGTTAGAAAAAGACAATATTCACAAATTGTTGGGTTCAGTCAGCCACTTACGAGGGCATAAAGATTTACATTTGCCTCGCTGCATGAACCTAGCACACAAATTTAAGCCAAATTGCTGCTTGTTGGGGATTCTACTGGTGGGTTTAATTTATACCCAGCCGTGTATAACCACCGCTCAGGCTGCTTCATATGTTGGTTTTGGCTATTCGTTAACAGCAACCGATACGATCCCTAAGGGAAAACCTGCGGCCCCCGATAATCGGCCAGTGGAGCCTTCGCCACCAAAGCAACCAGTGCCTACGCAGCTAGGGGTAGCCGATTCACAGCAAGTAATCACTGATACGTTACAACGCATCCAAACTGATACCTTTCGATTTAAAAAATCGCGGGATACACTTGAGGCGCCACTCAAATACGATGCTGCCGATTCTGCTGTGGTGCTTGTGCGTCGCAAAAAAGTGATTCTTTATGGAAAGACCAACACATCCTATACCGACATGACGCTTACGGCCCCTAAGGTAGAGTTGGATCAGCAAACGCAGGTTGTTACGGCTGTTCGAACGGTAGATAGTACCGGAGCAACTCTAGATGCCGCTGTCTTTAAGACCGGTGAGACCGAAATGACCAACGATACGATCTTCTACAATTTTCGCACACAGGTGGGGGTTACCAAAAAAACGTATACGAAGCAAGGAGAGATGCTAGTGATTGGCGAGCAGGCCAAAAAGGTGAGCCCTACTACCACCTTTATCCGAGAGGCACGTTTTACTACTTGCATGCTCGATGAGCCACATTTTGCATTTGTGTCAGGAAAAATGAAGATGATCAACCAGCAGTTAGCTGTTTCGGGGCCAGCTCATCCTGAGTTTGAGGGGGTGCCGATGCCTATCTATGTACCCTTTGGTTTTTATCCGCTTAATCAGGGCCGGCATTCTGGGCTTATGCGGCCCAATTTTATGAACGATGAATTAAGGGGGCTTGGGTTGCAGGGGATCGGCTATTACAAAGTGATCAATGATTATTGGGATGCACAGCTTACCGCCGATCTATTTTCGTACGGAGAGTGGGCCGCCGGTGCGCGTACCTCTTACCGAAGGCGCTATCGCTATAATGGCGGTTTCGGAATCGATTTTAGATCGTCAAAGCAAAATTTTAAGGGAGATCCTGATTTCAACAAAACACGTGTATTTAATATTTCTTGGACGCATGCCGTTGATGGAAGAGCTCGTCCGGGCGTAACCTTTAGTGCCAATGTCAATGCAGGCTCTACCAAATACAACAGAAGTATACCTGGAAACGCAATACTTCCATTTCAAAACATGTTAGGGTCCTCAATCACCTTTTCAAAGAGTTGGAAGAATAAGCCATATAATCTTTCGCTCAGCGCTAATCATAACCAGAATAATAATATCGGGCTTATCAATATCTCTCTTCCCAACGGAGCCTTTACGTTAAATAATATATATCCATTCGAGCGAAAAAACGCAGCCGGTGCGGCACGCTGGTACGAGAAACTGGCTATTGGATACAATGCTACTTTTTCTAACTCCTTTAGTTTTTATGATACTATTACATATGGTCGAAATGGCAATAAACCCTTTTTGCGCTATTTGCTAGACACGGCCCAGTGGATGGCCAATCACTCTCTGCCCATTGTGCTGGCTTTGCCTCCTATTTTAGGAGGAAGGGTTATTGTCTCTCCGGGTATTAGTTACAACCAGAGTTGGTTTCAACAAGTAACCCGTTATAGATGGAATGCGAACAGAAAAAAAGTTGATACTATCACTCAAAAAGGGCTGTTTATTGACCAGCGCGCTAGTGTTTCACTAGGATTCAATACCGCTCTGTATGGTATGTATCAGTTTAAACGCTCTCGGGTGATGGCCCTTCGCCATATTATGAGACCTCAGCTTGCTTTTAGCTATACACCAGACCTCAATAGAAATCGAATTTTGAGTACGCAAGTAGATTCGACAGGAAGAGTTCTTTATTACAACGATATGGGAGGTCAGTTTTTGTACAATACCGCAACACGTCGCTCTGGTTCCATACAATTTGGTCTCGATAACAACCTAGAGATGAAGTATCGATCTAAAAAGGATACTGGCAAGGCGGCAGTTAAAAAAGTGGTTTTGATCGACGGATTTGGTTTTAGCGCTACCTACGATTTACTACGTGATTCAATGAATCTTTCGCGTGAGATTCCTTTCTATCTACGCACGACACTATTTGACAAGATTAATATTAATGCCTCGACCAGTTTGAATCCCTATCAAACCGATAAGAACGGTTTCGAGATCAACCGTTATGCTTGGCAGGGTGAACGCTTTCGTTTAGGTCGGATTACGTCGGGTAACATTGCTATTGGCACTAATTTTCAAAGCAAGCCTAAGGATGCTAAAAAAGAGGAGACTCGAAAAAAACAGCTAGAAGAGAGACTCAGTGACCCGCTCTTGCAAGGCGACCAGCAGCGATTGCTCGAGTATATGCAACAAAACCCGAATGAGTTTGTGGATTTTAATATTCAATGGCAGCTTAACTTTAGTTATTCTCTTTCATTCTTTAGCCGTCTTCGACCTGATTTTAGTGGCTACGATAAAGAATTCCAAAGCGGGGTCAACCTGGCCGGAAGTTTTAACCTAACTCCAAAGTGGAAGCTATCTGGCTCTGCCAGTATCGACATGACCCGAGGAGATGTTCAGTACTTAACAATGTCCATTAACCGAGACCTGCATTGTTGGCAGCTGGCTATTAATGTTATTCCAGTAGGATTTACGCGCTCATTTAATTTTACTATTTCTCCCAAAGCCTCTTTGCTGCAAGATCTTCGTATTAATCGTACTCGATTCTTTAGCGGGTTCTAATTTTCTTTGTTCTTTTCTTAAGAAAGTAGTGGTATTGCTACGGTTGCCAGTCTATGGGATCAATACCGTTTTTTACCAGGTATTGATTCGCTTCCGAAAAATGCCGACATCCCAAAAACCCCTGGTGGGCAGATAATGGGGAGGGGTGTGCTGCTTTTAATACCAAATGTTTCTTTTCATCGATCAACACACTTTTCTCTTTGGCGAATTTTCCCCACAGCATAAAGACCAGCTTTTCTCTTTTTTCGCTTAGTCGGCTGATCACCGTATCGGTAAAGGTGGCCCATCCGATCTGGGCATGGCTCATAGGTTCTCCTTGTCGAACGGTAAGGGAGGCGTTCAACAGAAAGACCCCCCGCTGTGCCCAGCGCGTCAGATCTCCTTGCGAAGGCATGGAGAGACCTACGTCGCTTTGAAGTTCCTTAAAGATATTTAGTAGCGAAGGTGGCAAGGCCACTCCGGCAGGAACAGAGAAGCTGAGTCCATGGGCCTGTCCCGGTCCATGGTAGGGGTCTTGACCCAATATAACTACTTTGACATTTTGGAAAGGGGTAGCGTCGAAGGCATTGAAAATGAATTTTCCAGAAGGGTAAATAGTCTTTCCTAGCTGCTTTTCTGTTTTTAGATGATGCACCAATTGCCTAAAATAGGACTTACTGAATTCCTCTTTCAGAACGGCCATCCAAGAGGGCTCGATCGATACCTTCATCCACTTGTTTTGGCAAAGATAAGAGGGGTCTTGCCTGTGCACCGTTTTTAAGTGCTAGGTGTCTAGTTTTTGTGATGCTCCAAGTCGTAGATCGTTCTATAGTGGTCAATAAATAAATGAAAACAATAATGCACAAACGGCAGCTCGGGCATTTCCATTAAGTAGTTTTTTTCGAGCTCTTCAATGTGATGCTCCACGTAGTGATAAAACTGTCGGCCGACCTCGTCTAATTCGGAGGGGCTTATTTGTGTTGGCAAAGGATAAGGGTTTTTATGTCGACAATTTACGTATACAATTTTCAAATATTTCAGTATTTACACTTAAAATTAAAATTTATTTAAATTATAAGTAATAAGATTTACACCAATTCGAATTATATGTTAGTATGTATTTAGCTATTTATTAGCTGTAAATAAAATGTTCTTTGACTGGATTTTGGAAGATCAAACTAATAATTTCAATTGTGTTACTAGCTGGATAAAAAGCGGCCGATTAAAATTTCGAAGCTTCAATGAAAGTCCTGTTATCTTTCGATACGCATTTACTGGCAGAGGGTATTGCGAAGCTGCTGTTACAGCTATCGGACGGTTTGCAGTGTGAGCTGGCGCCTCCCGGCACTATGACGACTGAGTGCTTGCTCTCTTCCGATTTCGATCTTTTGCTCCTCGATGCAGATTCCGTCGAGGCTGATGCCAGCGCTTTGTTAACAGCGATTAAGAAAAATGCTCCTTCCAAAAAAGTGATCTTTGTTTGCAATAAACTGGAGAATAATGTGCTGAAGGCTTATCGCAATGGCCTGGATGGTTGTTTCTCAAAAAAAGATAATGCAGAGTCGGTATTGGCGGCGCTATCCAATGTTCTGGACGGCAAGGTGTACGTTCCTCAAAGTATTATCATGAATATTCTATACGAAGGGTTTGTTTTTACAGGGTTTGATTATCGATTGAATCTGCTCAGCAGGCGGGAGATGACTGTGCTTGAAAAGATCGCCGATGGGCATAGCATGAAAGAGGCTGCCCATCAACTCAACTTGTCTGCATCGACTCTCTCTACCCACAAGCAGCGAATTATGAAGAAGCTAGGATTAGCAGGCGGACAAGAGTTCAATAACTTTATTAGGGCATTTGGCCATATGCAAAAAAGCCCCGCCAAATTTGGCGAGGCTGTAAAGTGATCCGGATTGGATTCAAACCAATGACCTGCTGCTTAGAAGGCAGCTGCTCTATTCAACTGAGCTACCGGACCAGTACCTCTATCTTATAGGGTTGCGCAAAGTTACATTTCTTTAACTTGCGGAACAAACCGCTATCATGTCTGCTGTCTTTTATTATGGTGCTGATTCGCTTTCTGTAGCCTCAGCCCTTGCTATTGCCAAGGGGGCTTGTAAGGGTAAAATCAGTCAAGATACAGCCATTCGGGTCAAGCGTTCTCAATCGGATGTGGAACATATCGTTTCTTCGGGAAAAACAGTATATGGTATCAATACTGGTTTTGGTATTCTGGCTAATACGGCTATTTCTGAATCCGATACAGCTACTCTACAACATAAGATATTGCAAAGTCATAGTGTGGGTGTGGGCGAGCCATTACCTCTCGAAGTAGCCAAGTTGATGCTAATTACCAAGGCGCATGCACTTGCCAAGGGCTACAGTGGTATTCGCCTTTCAACGCTAGAGCGAATAGTTTGGCACATCGACAATAATGTAATTCCTGTGGTGCCTGAAAAGGGTAGTGTGGGGGCTTCGGGTGATCTGTCTCCGCTTGCGCATCTTTTTTTGCCACTCATCGGACTTGGCGAAGTGCTGGTACCCGGCGCAAAGGAGGGGAGTTACGAGCGGATGACGGCCGCAGATTACCTCTCGGCCAAGGGCGTCGATCCCCTTTCGTTAGGTCCAAAAGAGGGGCTGGCGCTTATTAATGGAACCCAATTTATTTTATCATTTGCAATTAAGTCAGTACAACGTTTACACAACTGCCTAGAAGCGGCCGATATTATTGGTGCCATGAGCCTCGAAGCGCTTACAGGTACCAAAACACCGTTTGATGCCCGGCTGCACGCACTGCGGCCATATGCTGGAAACCAATTAGTGGCACAAAGACTTCGGGTGTTGCTTCAAGATTCGGCCATCATGGAGAGTCATGTGGATTGTGGTCGCGTGCAAGATCCTTATTCGTTGCGGTGCATGCCGCAGGTTCATGGCGCTTCTCGCAATAGCTGGTTGCACCTGGCCGAACTAACACAGATCGAGTTGAATTCGGTAACAGATAACCCCGTGTTGCTAGAGGGCGGTGAGTCGGTTAGTGGTGGTAATTTTCATGGACAGCCGCTGGCCATACCACTCGATTATGCGAGTGTGGCGGCCGCTGAGCTGGGAAATATCAGTGATCGTCGTTGCTATTTATTACTAGAGGGAAAATGGGGCCTGCCTGTGCTATTGATGAACAATGTGGGCCTGAATAGCGGATTTATGATTCCTCAGTATACGACGGCGGCCCTGGTTACCGAAAATAAAACGCTTTGTTTTCCGGCTAGCGCCGACAGTATTCCCACCTCGCTGGGGCAAGAAGATCACGTGTCGATGGGTAGTATCAGTGGCAGGAAGCTTGGGCAGATTATCGATAATTTGGAGTATATATTGGCTATCGAATTGTTATCGGCAGCTCAGGCCATTGAGTTTAGAAGACCGTTGAGGAGTTCATCAATTTTAGAATTTGCCCATTCTTACGTGCGCGATCATGTAAGTTTTGCAGAGGAGGATCGAATATTTTCTTTGGATGTTGAGCGAGTAGCTTCTTTGCTGCGCTCTTTTGATTTTGTAGAAAAGATTAGTCAATTCGCCATTGCCGAAGGGCGACCCTTAAATAAGGGATATGAGCAATTCGGGCTTTGAGCCAGCTCTTCAATTCGATTAATTACTCATGTAAGCTGTAATCAGCGGTTTCTAATGCCAGCTGAACCATGGGAAGTAGTGCCTTTTCGCGCTGTTCGGGGCTAATCTTTTGTTTGGCAGCGATCAGGTCAGAAACGGTGAGTAAGCAAGCCGCCTTCTTTCCACAGTGTTTGGCATTGGCAAAAAGGGCAAATGACTCCATCTCTACCGCCAGGCAGTTGTGTTGCATGGCCAGGGGCGAGAATCCTTCTTGGTTCGAGTAAAATACATCGCTGGAGTGAATGGCCCCGCAGCGCAAGGGCCATGATTTTTTTGCTGATACCTTATTGATAGTTTCAAAAATATCTCCTTGATTGCTTATCACCGATTCTTTTATTCCCCAGGCATATAGGGCAAATGTCGATTCACTTACCGCTTCTTTTACGTTGATCAAGTCAAAAAGTTGCAGTTCGGGATCATAGGCTCCACATGTGCCAATTCGGATAATCGTGTCTACATTATACTCCGTGTAAAGTTCATAGGAGTAAATGCCAATCGAGGGACAACCCATGCCGCTGGCGCCCACACTAATTTGTTTATTTTGATAAATCCCGGTATAGAATAAGCAATTACGGGTTTCGCTCACCAGGCGGGGTGACGATAAAAACTCACTGGCAATGAACTTTGCTCTCAACGGATCTCCTGAAAGCAAGACAAGAGGGGCTATTTCGCCAGGTCTGGCACTAATGTGTATGCTCATGGTGAAGTCTTCAGCGACAAGATATGTATTTTTGCCCTGCGATAAAAAAGCTTGCCATGATAACAGCGACTCACACTTCTCAGCTTCCCTTTAAAACACCAACCGGCTCTACTCTCCACTGTAAGGGCTGGGTACAGGAGGCAGCCCTTAGGATGCTGCTCAATAATTTAGATCCTGCTGTGGCTGAGAGACCCGAAGACCTGATCGTTTATGGTGGGAGAGGAAAGGCTGCGCGCAACCCAGAGGCGCTACAAAATATAATTCGTTCGCTATTGGTGTTAGAAGAAGATGAGTCGTTACTAATTCAGAGTGGAAAACCCGTAGCCATTCTTAAGACGCATCCAGATGCGCCTCGCGTTTTGCTTAGTAACTCACAATTAGTTCCTAACTGGGCTACCTGGAGTCATTTTGATGAATTGGAAAAAAAGGGCTTGATGATGTACGGGCAAATGACCGCGGGCAGCTGGATCTATATCGGTTCTCAGGGTATTGTACAAGGTACTTACGAGACATATGCCGCTGCTGCCGATAAACACTTTGGAGGATCCTTAAAGGGTACCCTTAATGTTACGGCCGGTTTGGGGGGAATGGGAGGGGCTCAGCCACTGGCCATTACCATGAACGAGGGGGTAGCATTGGTAGCCGAAGTAGAGGAGTGGCGCATTGATAAACGAGTCGAGACCCGATACCTAGACGAAAAATTCACAGACATCGACCTGGCTATTGAAATGGCCTTGCAGTACAAGGCCAAGGGGCAGGCACGAAGCATCGGCGTACTTTGTAATGCCATTGAATTGTTGGAGCGGCTCATTCAAAAAAATATTATTCCAGATACGCTTACCGATCAGACCAGTGCCCATGACCCTTTGGTGGGATACTGGCCTCATCAATTGTCTTATCAAGATGCCCACTCTCTTCGTGAAAAAGACCCTGATGCTTATACTAAGCTGGCGTATCATTCCATGTATCATCATGTTTCACTAATGGTAGAATTGATGAAGCGTGGTGCTGTTACTTTCGATTACGGTAATAACATTAGGGCACGTGCAAAGGAGTACCAACAAAAATATTTATCGGGCGATGCCCTTGATTGTTTTGCGTTTCCCGGGTTTGTCCCGGCTTACATTCGTCCGCTTTTTTGTGAAGGTAAAGGACCCTTTCGTTGGGCAGCGCTTAGCGGAGATCCTGCCGATATTGCAGTTACCGACGAGTTGATCTTATCGTTATTTCCCGAAAACAAAGGGCTTATCCGTTGGATGAAAATGGCTAAAGAGAAAATTGCTTTTCAGGGATTACCGGCTCGTATCTGTTGGCTGGGGCAGGGTGAGAGAGAAAAAGCAGGGCTCGCCTTTAATCAATTGGTTCGTGCCGGAAAAGTAAAAGCCCCCATCGTCATTGGCCGAGACCATCTTGATACCGGTAGTGTAGCCAGTCCCAACCGCGAAACAGAAGCTATGCTCGATGGCAGTGATGCTGTAGCTGATTGGCCTGTATTAAATGCGCTTGTTAATGCTGCCGCTGGTGCCAGTTGGGTGAGCCTACATCATGGCGGTGGCGTGGGTATGGGCTATAGTATTCATTCTGGCATGGTGATTGTGGCCGATGGTACTCCACAGGCCGAAGCTCGGTTATCGAGGGTGCTTCGCAACGATCCGGGTATGGGCGTTATTCGCCATGCCGATGCAGGCTATGATGTGGCTAAAAAGGTGGCCATCGAAAAGGGGTTAGATCTCTTGAGTAAGTTAGGTTAAGCTCACTATTGAAGCTTATTGTTTGCGCCTTTCGCGTTGGCCCGCATAATTTTTCAGCACTCTCTAGCTTCCGAGATGTCTAGGTTGCTGGTCGGGTTTGGCATAGGAGAAGCGACTAACTAGAGTGGTCTTGTAATATCCATCAAGACCTAATGAAGCCAGGCTACCTACATTTTGAAGATCTACAAATCCGTCTGTTTGTACCGCAACGGTGGGTACATAGATGTTTTTTATGGCTCCCACTACCAGAAAAGTATTGTTCTTTTTTAATGGGATGATCTCTTGCAACTCCAGTGAATAGCGCACTTTACTTTCTTTTACATAGGGAGCTTTGCAATCTTCTGTCCACAGGGGAGTAAGACCTGTTTTTTCGAACTCACTCTCACCACTGCCGTACTTGGCACTGGTCTGGTGCGCTCTCTCTACAAATTCTTCGTGTATGTGATTGATCGTGTAACAGTGTGTATTTTCGATATTGGCCAGTGTATGGGGTGTGGCCTCACGCGGGCGATTGATAAACCCAATTAGTGCAGGATCGGCACCCAGGTGGACAATATTACTAAAGACAGCAAGGTTAGGGTTATTGTCAGCGTCTACTGTCCCTATCAGACTTACCGATTTAAAGCCGCTGATAGAGTTGATAAAGTTTCCGCGGTAAAATCTGTCCCAACTTTTAACCTCTTCTATGGTATAATGTCTCATCAAGAGTGTTCAACAAGATTGTTGAAAAAAGGTTAAATAATTAACGCGTATTTTTGAAATATGAGCTGGTTGGTTGTAAATCAAGTTTTTAAACAAATGCAGACAAGGGTAGTGCTGGATGCTGTTAGTTTTGATCTGGCTATCGGACAACGGATAGGGATTGCAGGCGAAACAGGAGCCGGTAAGTCATCCTTATTGAAAATAATGGGGGGGCTGCTACAGCCAGACAGTGGCGAAGTCTTTTTTGAGGATAAGCGAGTGCTGGGCCCTGAGGAGCAGTTATTGCCCGGTCATCCTGCCATTGCCTATCTCAGTCAACATTTTGAGTTATTAAATCATTATCGGGTCGAAGAGTTTTTGGCACTGACCTCTACACTAGATCGTAGCGAGGAAAAAAAATTATATGCACTGTGCGGGATCGAATCGTTGTTACAACGAAAGACCACGCAACTCTCCGGGGGAGAGCGACAGCGGGTGGCGCTGGCGGCTGCCCTTGGAAAAAAGCCACGGTTGTTGCTTTTGGATGAGCCTTTTTCTAATCTTGATACGGCACAAAAAGAACGGATAAAAGAAGTATTGGTCGAAATTGAGAAAAAGACCAGGCTTACTGCGTTGATCGTATCTCACGATGCGGCCGATCTACTTTCTTGGGCGGATAAGATTATTCTGATGCAGTACGGACAAATTGTTCAGCAGGGCTTACCCTTTGCACTGTACTTGCATCCGATCAACGCCTACTGTGCTGGATTACTTGGACCGTACACCCAAGTGCCCGGTGACTGGTTGACTGCATTGGCCGGTAAGCACAACGTTTCTGTCAGTAAAGATGTCTTTTTAAGGCCCGAACAATTACAGATTAGCCTGCAAACCATAAATCTGCCATCCTCCTTGGCAACTATTGCCAATGTTTCTTTTATGGGGTCGCATTACTTGATTCAGTTAT
Organism: Chitinophagaceae bacterium; assembly: GCA_947458335.1. GTDB lineage: Bacteria > Bacteroidota > Bacteroidia > Chitinophagales > Chitinophagaceae > JJ008. The sequence continues at coordinate 17,937 of CANGYW010000002.1, forward strand.
GGTGTAACGGACAACTGGTCAAAGTTGCTACCCGATTACAGCACTTACAAAAAGGTCAACAGGTTACTGTTCGAATTCGGGAGTGGGTTTGGTAAATCTTCCCACAATTTTACGTTTTTCATGTGCATAACTGTGGCCGCACCGCCTTTTAAATTCTGCTCTTTTCCCGTTAAATTCGCGGCAGGCTTTTCCCTATTTAAATTGATGTATTGTGAGATTAAAGAGCTTAGAAATCAAGGGCTTCAAGAGTTTTGCTGATAAAACAGTTATCAACTTCGACGATAATATTACCGGCATCGTTGGTCCCAACGGATGCGGCAAATCGAACATTGTTGACAGTATCCGATGGGTGATCGGTGAACAAAAGATTAGTCAACTTCGAAGTGAGAATCTCGATAGTCTTGTCTTTAACGGTTCGAAGACAAGAAGCGCCAGTGGTCTAGCAGAGGTGAGTCTAACCTTTGAGAACACCCGCAATTTATTGCCCACCGATTTTAATGTGGTGACCATTACCCGAAAGTTTTACAAAAATGGAGAAAGTGAGTACCGCCTTAATGATGTGCAATGCCGTTTAAAGGATATTCAAAATCTGTTTTTGGATACTGGTATCAGCACCGACAGCTATGCGATTATTGCACTCGACATGGTCGATGACCTAATTAAGGACAAAGACAATAGCCGCCGTAAGATGTTAGAACAAGCGGCCGGCATCTCCATCTACAAAACTCGAAAGAAGGAAGCTAAGTCAAAACTCGAGGCTACTGAACAAGACCTGGCCCGTATCGAAGACTTATTGTTCGAGATCAACAACCAATTAAAATCGCTCGAAAGCCAGGCCAAAAAGGCAGAGAAGTACCACGAGATCAAAAAAGAATACCGTGAGGTTAGTATTGAATTGGCCAAAGCTTCGCTCGAAGGTTTTAATCTTTCTTATAAAGAACTGACCGAGCAACAAGAGAAGGAGACGAATCGCAAAGTAGAGATCGAGGCGGCAATCGGTTCTCAAGAGGCAGCGCTCGAAAGCGAAAAGTTGAGTTTTGTTGAAAAAGAAAAAGCCCTTCAACGAATGCAGCAATCCTTTAACGACTTGCAGCAAACGGTTCGGGCCAAAGAGAACGATAAGAACCTTGCCTCTCAACGCATTGAACACCTTGCTGAAAAGCAGGCATCACTACAAGCTTTTTTAACGAGGGCCGAGGGTCAATTGCAAGGCATTACCGAAAGTATTGCCTTTACCAATACACAGGCAGCAGAAGAAGAAAAAGCGCTTCAGGTACTCGAGATCGAGTTGGCGAAGCGTCAAGAGCATATGGAGAAGGCCAGGCTTCATATGGAACAAAAACGAGCAGCGTTAGAGCAGCTTCGCGGTCAGTATCAACAAACCCAGCGCCAGCAATTTGATGCGGAGAAGCGAGTAGCGGTAGCCGATACTTCTGTCCAGAACTTACAGCGTACGCTGCATCAACTCGAGGCCGAACGAGTACAGCGTGCCGCACAGCTAGAACAACTCGAAGCAGAGCGCATCGAAAAAGAAAAAGCGCTCGCTGTACGTAAAACAGATCTGGAACAATTGCAGCAGCACCAAGATCATACCAAGGAGCAGATCTTACAAACACAGGCCATTTTGGAGGGGTTGCGCAACGAACTGGCAGAAGAGAGTCGTAAGTTGGATGCCAAAAAGAATGAGCATGCCCTTCTCAAAAGTATGATTGATTCAATGGAGGGCTATCCAGAATCGGTCAAGTTTCTTCACAACAATAAAGATTGGAAGCTAAAGGTGCCTATTCTCTCTGATATTCTTTACGTTAAAGAGGAATATCGAAAGGCGCTCGAAAATGTACTGGAGCCTTACCTAAGTTATTATGTAGTAGGTAACCTTCAAGAAGGTCTCGATGCTGTTCATTTACTCGATAAACATCAAAAAGGAAAAGCTAATTTCTTTTTACTCGACCAGATCAATACGAAAACTTCTACTACTAGCACGCATGCACTGGCTGGAGCTATTGCTGCTCTCAGTGTGGTTGAGGTGGAGGAACCCTATCAAAAACTAGCCCAACATCTTCTCGAAAATGTCTTTATTGCCGACACCGAAGAAGCGTTGAGTAATAGCAATGGTTTTGTGGTTATCGAAAAGCAAGGTCGCTATGTAAAGGGAAAATTCTCATTGACCGGTGGAAGTGTTGGTCTTTTTGAGGGTAATAAGATCGGAAGGGCCAAAAATCTCGAAAAGTTGCAGCAAGAGATCAATGTTCAGCAAGAGGTAGTAGAATCGTTGCGAGCTCGTATTCAGACGCGTCACAACGAAGTCATTGCCTTTAACGAAGATTTGCGTGAGACGGCTCTGCGTCAAGCCGAAAAAGATATTTTGCAGCTCACCAACGAGGTCTTTGCCATTCACAACAAGCTAGAAAATCTAACGTCTACCCAGCAGAGTAGTGCCGCTAAGATCGCCGAATTGCAGCAACAGGTCGATCAGACCCTTCAGTCTGTTTCGGGGGTACGTGCCGAATTTGAACAATTAAATAGTGTCTTTGCCGGGTTGCAGTTGTCTTTGCAAGAGGCCGAAACGGAATATCGCAGCGGAGAGCAGGCATTTAATGAAAGTACATCGAAGTATAACGAGTTTAATCTCTCTGTAACTCGTCAACAAAATAAGATTAGCGGCCTACAGCAAGAAACCACCTTTAAGAATAATCAACTCAGTGAGCTACAGCTGCAGATCGAGCAAAGTCAATTGCAACAAGGTGAGACCTTGCAGTTGACCGAGCAATCGCGAGAACAACTTTCTCAAATCGAACAAAGTCTCTTAGAGCTCTTACGCAAAAAAGAGCAAGATGAAAAGTCGCTTAACGAAGCCGACCAGGCCTATTATGTGCTACGTAACGAGCTTGGCGAGAAGGAGAGTGCTATTCGTCATCAAAGCAAAGAGAAAGAGCAAATAGAGTTTTTGTTGGCTGCCATTAAGGATAAGCTTAATGAGCTAAAACTTCAGCTGGCCGGAATGAAAGAACGACTGAGTGTTGAATTCAGAGTCGACCTAGAGCAAATCTTGGGAGAAGCCCGTATGTCCGAAACGGCACTTGATGAATTACAGGCCTCTGCCGACAGAATGAAAAAGCGACTAGAGAATCTGGGAGAAGTCAATCCCACAGCCATTGAGGCTTTTACTGAAATGAAGAAGCGCTACGATTTTATCGTAGAGCAGAAAACCGATCTGGTTACCGCCAAGGACAGTTTACTTAAAACGATCGAAGAGGTAGAGGCGACTGCCAATCAGAAATTTCTAGACACATTCGAGCAAGTTAGAGGGCATTTCCAAAAAGTTTTTAAAACGTTGTTTACCGAAGATGACCAGTGCGATTTGGTGCTGGAGGATCCTAATAATATTGCCGAGAGTGGAATTGACGTAGTAGCTAAGCCCAAAGGAAAGCGTCCTACCTCACTTACTCAGCTTAGTGGAGGAGAGCGTACCCTTACGGCTACTGCATTGCTTTTTGCTATCTATCTCATAAAGCCAGCTCCCTTCTGTATTCTTGACGAGGTGGATGCTCCACTTGATGATGCTAACGTCGGCAAATTCACGAATATGATTCGCCAGTTTAGCGAAAACTCTCAGTTTATTATTGTAACCCACAATAAAATGACGATGAGTACCGTAGATGTCATATACGGGGTCACTATGCAGGAGCCTGGAGTCAGTAAATTGGTTACAGTAGATTTTAGAAGTTTGCAGCAAAATTGATTAGCCTCGCTTTTATGAGGATATTTCTATTGATTGTTATATTCTGCAGTTTTTCTTGTGCACTGCTGGGACAAGGTCAACCCGAAGGAATCTTTCTAGGGGCTAAAGCCCCTGACTTTACCGGCACCGATCAGTTTGGTCGGGAAATCAATCTACGTCAATTAGCCAAAAGAGAACCCGTTTTACTTATCTTTTACAAAGGATACTGGAGTCCTTCTTGTATTCGTTTGCTAACACGTTTACAAGATTCTTTATCTTTTTTTACTGACCGCCAGATTTCGGTGGTGGCCATAAGCCCCGAATCGGACTCTTGCCGCGCATTAACACTTCAGAAGACCAGGGCTGGTTTTTCGCTGGTATGGGATTCAGCTCACCTAATTGCCAAACGCTACGACGTATTGCAAGAACTTGCGGAATCGCAGCTGGCCCGTTACCGAAGTGGAGGAATCGATCTGGTCAAGCTTAACGCACCCAATTCTCCGCAGCTGCCAGTGCCTTCGGTGTTTTTAATTGGTAAAGACTATACAGTTACGTATCGTTTTTTTGATCCCGATCAAAAGAAAAGAATAAGTGTAAAAGAGTTATTGCAGCAGTAGCCACCCAATTGGTATATTTGCCTGCCCTTTATAGCTATGGCAAAAGAAAAAGATAGTTCCATATTTGAGTATACAGAAGACAGTATCCAATCGCTTGATTGGAAACAGCACATTCGTCTTCGCCCTGGCATGTACATTGGTAAATTGGGGGATGGGTCTTCTCCCGATGATGGCATCTATGTACTGGTTAAAGAAGTCATGGATAATTGCATCGATGAGTACACTATGGGATTTGGCAAATCCATTGATTTGCATATAGAAGGAAAAACAGTTACGGTTAGAGACTATGGCCGAGGTATTCCCTTGGGCAAAGTGGTAGATGTGGTTAGCAAGATTAATACCGGTGCCAAATATGATAGTAAGGCTTTTCAGAAGTCGGTTGGATTAAACGGGGTCGGTACCAAAGCAGTCAATGCGCTTAGCAATTACTTTAAGGTTACTGCTGTTCGAGAAGGTAAAGAGAAGACTGCCGAATTTTCGAGAGGTGAGTTAGTTAAGGAGCAAAAAGAAGCCAAAACGGCAGAACCTAATGGTACCCTGGTCACTTTTACTCCAGACGATACCGTTTTTAAGAATTTTCGTTTTTTGCCTGAATTTTTGGATAGCCAGCTATGGAATTATTGTTTTTTGAATGCTGGGCTCAAAATCAACTATAACGGAAAAACCTATCATAGCAAAAATGGATTACTTGACCTGTTGCAGCGTAAAACTAATGAGGATGAGATTCGCTATCCTATAATTCATTTAACTGGTACCGATATAGAGGTGGCGCTCTCTCACACCAATGATTATGGCGAAGACATTTATAGTTTTGTAAATGGTCAACATACGACTCAGGGTGGAACCCATCAACAGGCTTTTCGAGAAGCCTATGTAAAGACCATTCGTGATTTCTTTAAAAAAGACTATGATGCCTCCGACATTCGCACTGGAATTGTGGCAGCTGTTTCTGTACGGGTGGTAGAGCCAGTCTTTGAATCGCAAACAAAAACCAAGTTGGGTTCTGTTAATGTGGATATTGAGGGCCCCAGTATGCGTCAGTTCGTGGGTGATTTTTTGGCCAGGGAGCTAGATAATTATTTGCATAAGCACCCAACTGTGGCCGATGCACTTAAGAAGCGCATTGAACAAAGTGAGAGGGAGCGTAAGGAACTGGCAGGAATTAAGAAGCTAGCTAACGAAAGAGCCAAAAAGGCAAATCTGCATAATCGAAAGCTTCGGGATTGTCGCTATCATCTAAATGATGATATTCCAGTTCGTGGTAAAGAGGATGTCATAGCTCGTCAAAAGGATACTACTATTTTTATTACCGAGGGTGATAGTGCCAGCGGTTCCATTACCAAAGCAAGAAAAGTAGAGACACAGGCGGTGTTTAGTTTGCGCGGTAAGCCACTTAACTGTTTTGGCTTAACAAAAAAAGTGGTCTATGAGAACGAGGAGTTCAATCTTTTGCAACATGCCCTGAATATCGAGGAAGGCCTTGAGGGTCTTCGTTATAACAATGTTGTGATCGCTACCGATGCTGATGTGGATGGCATGCATATTCGACTGTTACTAATGACGTTTTTTCTGCAGTTTTTTCCCGATCTGGTCAAACACGAAAAGGTTTATGTGTTAGAGACGCCTCTTTTTCGAGTGCGCAATAAGCAAGAGACCATCTATTGTTATACGGAGCAAGAAAAGCTCGCCGCTGTAAAAAAGCTTGGTCAAAAACCCGAGGTAACTCGTTTTAAGGGATTAGGTGAGATTAGCCCTGATGAGTTTGCTCAGTTTATTGGGCCAGATATGCGCAAGCAATTGATGCGTCTTGAGCAGGGCGATCACGTACAACAGCTTCTTGAGTATTATATGGGAAAGAATACGCCCGTTCGGCAGGAGTTTATTATCGATAACCTGCGCATTGAATCCGACAAGCCACTGGAAACCGAATTCGATAAGTGATGTTTGATTTTCACGCCGATCGTAAACGCTACTTCGAAATGCAATACCTCAATGCAAAGGGGTATGTACTTCCCTTTATCGAGCAATATTTTCCGATTACGCCCGGTCTACGCGTCCTCGAAATTGGGGCTGGTGAGGGAGGAGTATTGAATGCTTTTATAGAGAGGGGGTGTTACGGAGTGGGAGTAGAGCTCGATCCTCGTCGGGTGGAGTGGGCCTGCGGTTTTTTATGGGAACCCATCGGTCGCGGACAACTTCATTATGTTGATAAGGATATCTACCAGACCGATTTGATCAAAGATCTCAAAGGCCCCTTTGATATTATTGTGTTAAAGGACGTAATAGAACATATTCATGACCAGCCTCGCCTAATGCGGTACATGAAAACTTGGTTGGTGCCCAAAGGAGTAATCTTTTTTGGGTTTCCTCCTTGGCACATGCCTTTTGGAGGACACCAGCAAATTGCCCGATCTTTTTTAGCTAAGCTTCCCTATATTCATTTGCTGCCACGCGTTATGTACAAGGCGCTCTTACAACTCAATCGAGAACCTGTAGCTGAATTACTCGAGATTCGAGACACTCGAATTACCATTGAGCGTTTTGAGCGAATTTGTAGTGAGCAAGGGTATGATATTATTAATAAGCTACATTACCTTATTAATCCTATTTATCAATGGAAATTTGGCTGGAAACCTCAAGTGCAATGGAAATTAATCAGCAAAATTCCATACCTGCGAAATTTTTTGACCACTTGTGTCTATTATTTAATTAGTTCATCTTCTCCAAAATAAGATCTTGTATGCTCCATATTGTTTTTAATGAAGTAGAAGTCGATCTCCTAAAAGAAGTGATGCAACTTGATCCCTCACTCGAGGGTCCTGTTGAACTTATTCGGGATGACTATGCCGTGGGGCCCTTAGCGGGACTTGATACCGAAGAGGGAGCCGCCAGTAGAAAGCAGTGGTGGAGAGAATTACTAGTCGGTTCTCCTTATGGCGCTGAACGAGTTGACCTCATCAACGATGCAGAAACGGTTTTAACAATCACCCGTTTTCTAGATCAAGACCCCGAGCATGAGTGCTTTATTTGGATGGGGCAAAATCAACATGATGTGGCAGGGTATTTTTGGTTAGTATCTCAGTTGCGGGCTTATCAGGGTAGAGTGATGATTCTTTACATGAATAACCTTCCATTTTTGAATGAGAAGGGGCAGCTTTTCTATCCCGCTTTTCTAAGTGAAATTCGTCCGGCCGAGTTTATAAAAGCAAAAAAACTAGCACGTCCTGTTACTCGTAGCGAATTTGAGATAGACCCCGATGAATGGAAAAAGCTCTGTGATGATAATGGGATGGTGCGTTGGCTCGAAGGAGGAAAAAAGCTAATTAGCAAAGATATTTCTTGCTACGATCCAGAGATCCGCCGTTTTGTAGGCGGGGACTGGCAAAAGGCCAATCGGTTATTGCATCAGGTACTAACGCGCATGAAAAACAGAACGGGAGATGTATTTTTAATGAGCCGTCTTTGCTCATTAGCTAGTACCGGTGTATTAGAAATGAAAGGAGAGCCCGGGGCTCCGTGGAAAGACCTTGAGTTTCGACAGCCTGGGGCATTTGGTTCGAAAGAGACAGTCCCTGCTCAAGAATAATAAACGCTTTAAACGATCTGTGGTTGAAAACTAAAACACCAATAGCACAAGCCGGTGATACCGGCATACAAGGCCAATACAAACATTGGTTTCTCGATTATGCCTCATATGTTATTTTAGAACGAGCGGTACCGGCTATCGAAGATGGATTAAAGCCCGTACAGCGACGTATACTGCATGCTATGAAGGAAATGGATGATGGTCGCTATAACAAAGTAGCCAACATCATTGGACAGGCTATGCAATACCATCCTCACGGAGATGCCAGTATTGGCGATGCTTTGGTCAACCTTGGGCAAAAGGATCTGTTGATCGATACGCAAGGTAACTGGGGAGATGTAAGAACGGGAGATGATGCAGCGGCAGCTCGTTATATAGAGGCTCGACTAAGCAAGTTCGCATTAGAGGTTGCCTTCAATCCTAAGACCACCCAATGGCAGCTCAGTTATGATGGGCGCAAGCAAGAACCGGTTACACTCCCTATGAAGTTTCCGTTGCTATTAGCTCAGGGAGCCGATGGAATTGCTGTCGGTCTATCGACTAAGATACTACCGCATAACTTTTGTGAGTTGCTCGAGGCAGCCGTCAAGTACCTGCGCGGACGCCGTTTTGAGTTGTATCCCGATTTTCAGACCGGGGGACTTATTGATGTAACGGATTATAATCAGGGAAAAAGAGGGGGTAAGGTAAAAGTGCGCGCCCATATCGAGGAGTGGGATAAAAAAACACTGGTCATACGCAGCGTTCCTTACGGGGTTACAACCATGCAGCTAATGGAATCCATTGTTAAGGCCAATGATCAAGGAAAAATCAAGATCAAAAAAGTAACAGATAATACGGCTGCCGACGTGGAGATCTTAGTCGATTTGGCTGCGGGTATCTCTCCAGATATCACCATCGATGCGTTATATAAATTTACCGATTGCGAGATCTCTATTTCTCCCAATGCCTGCGTAATTGCCGAACAGAAGCCTCAATTCTTGGGCGTGCAAGAACTACTCCGGTTCTCTGTGGACAATACAAAGTCGTTGTTAGAGCAAGAACTCCGGATTCGGCTTTCGGAGCTACAAGAGAAATGGCATTATACCTCACTGGAGAAAATCTTCTTCGAAGAAAAGATCTACAAGGAGCTCGAAAAGAAACATAGTACCTGGGATAAGGTACTCGCCGCCATAGAAGAAGCTTTTTCTCCTTTTGTAAAAAAGCTAAAAAGGCCCGTAACCCGAGAAGATGTCTTAAAGCTGACCGAAAAACCTGTTAGAAGAATTTACAAGCTCGATATTGACGAGCTTAATGAGCAAATACGAGATCTTGAGTCGGCCATGAAACAAGTGCGTCACGATCTTGACCACCTGATCGATTTTGCAGTTGCGTATTACGAAGGATTGCTCAAAAAATATGGAAAGGGAAAAGAAAGACGCACTGAAATCAAAGAGTTCGAAGTTATAGAAGCCAAGCAGGTAGCTATTGCTAATACCAAGCTCTACGTAAGTCGCGAAGAAGGTTTTATTGGAACGGGCCTTAAAAAAGATGAACTGCTGTTTGAATGTTCTGATTTGGACGATATTATTGCCATTACAAAGCGTGGAATCTTAAAGGTGGTAAAAGTGGCAGAAAAGTCTTTTATTGGAAAAGACATTCTACATGTGGCGATCTTTCAAAAAAATGATGAGCGTACAACTTACAACATGATTTATGCCGACGGAAAGGGAGGTGTCAGTTATGCCAAGCGTTTTACCGTAACGGGGGTAACCCGCGATAAGGAATATGATCTCACCAAGGGAGATGAAAAAAGCAAGGTGCATTACCTCAGTGTCAACCTAAATGGAGAGGCAGAGGTGGTAAAGGTCTTGCTAACGCCCGGTTCTGCAGCTCGTATAAAAGAATTCGACTTTTACTTTGAGACCCTTGCTGTTAAGGGGAGAAGTAGTATGGGTAATCAGGTTACCAAATATCCCATTCGGCAAGTCAAATTTAAGGAAGCCGGAAAGTCAACGCTTTCCGCCAAAAAGCTATGGTTCGATGATCAGTTCGGACGACTCAATAGCGAAGGAAAGGGTATGTTGCTGGGTTCATTCGATCCTGAGGAGTTGCTCTTGGTGATCTACTCTGACGGGAATTATGAGATTACCGATCAGGAAGTGACTCAAAAATTTGATCCCGACAAAGTTCTTCAGATCGAAAAATTCGATCCTAAAAAAGTAATTACGGCTGTCTATGCCGACCTTGAAAAAAAGCAGTATATGCTCAAGCGCTTTTTGATCGAGACCAGCACCTTAAAATCTAAGTTCTGTTTTATAAAAGAGGGAGCTGGCAATTATGTAGAGGCTGTAACCACCGATGCCGAACCAGTATTGGCCATGCAGCAGGGAAAGGGAGCACAGATTAGAAAAGCAAAACTTAAGCTTAGCAAGATCGCAGAGGTGTCTGGATGGAAAACGGTAGGTACGAAGCTGGCAGATTTTAGCAAGTCTACCGAAATGGAGTGGGTAAAGATCTCTTCGAGTGGTCAGCCGGAGTTGTTTGAAACGTAGTTGTTACGCGCCTTTTCTGTTGATCTCGCGCTCGGCCTCTCTTTTTTTAATGCTCTCTCTCTTGTCAAATTGCTTTTTGCCTTTGCCGAGTCCGATCTCGATTTTGATCAATCCTTTTTCTGAGAAAAAGATCTTGAGGGGTATCAAAGTGTAGCCTTTCTCTTTCAATGCTGCTGTTATTCGCCCAATCTCTTTTTTTGTAAGTAATAATTTTCTGTCGCGTAGCGGTTCGTGGTTACTATGCGATCCGTGACTGTATGGTGCAATATGTAGCGATTTGATATACGCCTCTCCGTTTTGCACCACGCAAAAACTATCATTAAAACTAGCTTTTCCTTCTCGAAGTGATTTAACCTCGGTACCCGATAATACCATCCCCGCTATATAGCGGGTCTCAATAAAATAATCATAGAGGGCCTGTCTGTTTTGAAGGGCTTGCATGGCAGCGATATTTCCGGATAGACCGATCTATTGTTCGAAGATCGTTATAAGAGAGGCAAGCTTTTGCTTTAGCTCATTTCGGGGAACGATAAAATCCAAGAAACCGTGCTCCAGAATAAATTCGGAACGCTGGAATCCTTCGGGCAGATCTTTTTTGATAGTTTCTTTAATTACGCGAGGGCCGGCAAATCCGATAAGAGCGCCGGGTTCGGCAATATTCAGATCTCCGAGCATACCAAAGGAGGCAGAGATGCCTCCAAAGGTGGGGTCGGTAAGTAAAGAGATATAGGGGAGCTTGGCATCACTAAGTTGAGAGAGCTTTCCGCTGGTCTTGGCTAACTGCATCAGCGAGAAGGCGCTTTCCATCATACGGGCGCCACCGCTTTTAGAGATAACGAGGTAAGGCGTCTTGTTGGCGATGCAATAGTCAACAGCCCTAGAGAATTTCTCTCCCATCACACTGCCTAACGAACCTCCGATGAATTCAAAATCCATACAAGCAACGACTAATTTTTTTCCATTCACTTCGCCCACGGCTACTCGCATGGAATCTTTAAGATCGGTCTTACTCCAAATATCTTCTAGTCTTTTTTTGTAGGGTTTTAGGTCGGTGAATCCTAAAAAGTCTTTGCTCCTAATAGAGCTGAATAACTCGGTGTATTGATTATCATCAAAGATGATTTCAAAATAGGCATCGCTATTGATGCGATAGTGGTAGGCGCACTTTGGGCAAATATGAAAATTGTCTTTTAAGTCGTGCGAGGTACAGATATGACCACAATCCGGGCATTTGCTCCATAGTCCCTCCGGGGTCTCCATCTTTTCGGAAGTGCGCGTATTGATCCCCTTTTTTATTCGCTTAAACCAACTACTGCGAGGCTCTTCTGCGGAGGAGCCCTCACCCGTGAGGTTTACATCGAGGTCTTCAATTTTTTTAGCCATATCCTTTCTTGTACAACAAATATAGGAAAGCCTTGCTTTTGCGCTTAGCGACCCCTGGTTCTTTAAAAACCTTTGGTCTTCTTAGCGGGTATTGCCGCCGGTTTAGGGCCTGGTTTTACAGGGCTTGCCGGAAGCTTTCTTTCACCTTTAATAGTAGCGGCTAGCTTTACGGCTTCGTATGCATTGACAATACCGCCTGTTTTACAAAGTTCGCTCAGCAGTACTTTTTCTCCTGTGCCAGGATTTCGAACCGAATCTGCAAGAGCTACGGACGATTGCTCTATGACCATCTTTAGTTGTCTGGCACTAAGGGTAGGAAAGTATTCTAGCAGTAAGGCAGCGACGCCTGCCACCACTGGAGAAGCCATGCTGGTTCCCTGTAAAAACTGGTAGCTATTTCCACCGGGTACAGGGGCGTAGATCTTTACGCCGGGTGCAAACACATCTACCTCATTTTTTCCGTAATTAGAAAAAGAGGCCGTAAAGCCGCCAGTGCTGGGATCGCCACTGGCTCCCACCGTAATCCAGTTTTCGGCCCTTTCTCCTTCGATCGGTAAGGGGGCAGGGTAGTTGAAGGTAGTATCTAGGTTCTTGGCGTCATTACCGGCCGCATGTACCAGAAGAACTCCCTTTTGCGCAGCGTACGCTACGGCTTCATCCACCCATTTTTTCTCTGGCGAATAGCCCTTGCCAAAGCTCATGTTGATGATTTGCGCTCCGTTATCGACGGCATAGCGTATGGCTAACGCAATATCTTTATCGTGCTCATCTCCATCGGGCACTGCACGCAGAGTCATGATTTTTACATTGTCGGCTACACCATCACTGCCTTTGTTATTATTACGACTGGCTGCTATAATCCCAGATACGTGTGTTCCGTGCAAAGCCGATTTAGCGGTGGCCATGATATCATTATTGCCGTAGTAACGATCACTAAAGTCTTGGTAGTTGTCCTTTACGATATCACCTCTATAATTTTCGGGAGCTTTATTGCCGGCTTCTTCTTTTTGTTCCATGGAACGGATATAGTCGCCGAACTCTTGTAGAAATTCAATATTGCTGGTCTCGAGTGCATCGTTGTTGAACATCAGATTGTAGAGGGCAGAGCGGGCTTTTTTTACATCGCTTTGCTCTGGCTTATAATCGGATAGGTCTTTGCCTTTAAAAGTGTCCCTTCCAAGTGATTTTCGAAGCAGGCTGTCACTTTTAAGTAAATTGTTGTAAGCTCTTTTCATCATAAGCATTTCGGCGCCATTACCCTTCTTTTCGCCGGTAATTTCCTGTTTTGAGCGAACCCACATATTGTACAAGTAGAAACTTTCTTTGTTGAATTTAACCACCAGGGGATCTATGTTCTCATATTCACTCTTAAAGCGGTGGTATACCCGGGCTGCTTCGTATGAGTCTTTTTCAACGTTGCGTCCGTCTTTTCCACCCAGAAAATTCCACCCGTGTATGTCGTCGATGTAGCCATTCTTGTCATCATCTTTTCCATTGCCCGGAATCTCTTTTAGATTTGTCCATAGCACGTTGCGCAGATCTTCGTGGAGCGTGTCTATGCCTGAGTCGATCACAGCTACTACTACCGGCTGGCTTTTTCGTTGTTGACCTTTTAAAAAGGCATACGCTTTTTCGAGACTAATGCCTGCATAGCCGCTATCTTGTCTGTCTTGTAAGTGCCACCCCTGGGGAATTTCTTTTTTGGGGGTCTCTATAGATGTTTGTGCGAACAGAGACAAAGAACAGAGAAGAAATAAAATGCTAGAGAAAAAGTATTTTTTCATGTTTATCGGTATTAAATATCAAATTTTATGCCTTGTGCCAGAGGTAGGGATTGACTAAAGTTGATGGTATTGGTTTGTCTGCGCATATAAGCCTTCCAGGCGTCGCTTCCACTTTCGCGACCACCGCCAGTTTCTTTTTCTCCTCCAAAAGCGCCGCCAATTTCTGCTCCGCTTGTGCCAATGTTGACATTCGCTATCCCGCAGTCACTTCCACGTGCAGACAAGAATTGTTCTGCTTCGCGTAGGTTCAATGTCATGATAGCCGAGGATAATCCTTGCGGTACCTCATTTTGTATGGCAATGGCTTGATCGATGTCTTTGTAAGAGAGTAGATATAATATGGGAGCAAAGGTTTCTTCTTGCACGATTTGATAGTGTGGCTTGGCCTCGGCGATACAGGGCCTTACATAGCAGCCGCTTTCGTAGCCTATGCCGCTAAGCACTTCGCCCTCGACCACAAATTGACCGCCCTCTTTTTTGCAAGCTTCTATGGCAGCCGAATAGCGTTTCACCGCATCCGAATCTATTAATGGGCCAACGTGATTCTCTTGATCGAGCGGATTGCCTATTCGCAATTGACCATAAGCAGCTTTTAATTTTTGCTTGACAGTCTCGTATAACGATTCGTGAACAATAAGTCTGCGGGTTGTGGTACAACGCTGTCCAGCTGTTCCTACCGCTCCAAATACAGCTCCTCTAATAGCTATATCAAGATCTGCGTGGGGTGTAATAATAATCGCGTTATTTCCTCCTAACTCCAGCAGCGTCTTTCCTAATCGTTGTCCAACCACGGCAGCCACTTTTTTTCCCATGGCCGTAGATCCGGTAGCAGAAACAAGCGGAACACGTGTATCGAGGGCCAACCATTCACCTACTTCCCGGCCGCCGATCACCAGACTGCATACACCCTCATCGACCTTATTATCTCGTAGCACTGAGGCAATGATATGATGACAGGCCAGTGCGCAAAAAGGCGTCTTCTCGGAGGGCTTCCAAACACAAACATCGCCGCAAACCAATGCAATCATGGCATTCCAGCTCCATACGGCTGTTGGAAAATTAAAGGCTGAAATAATTCCCACTACACCAAGGGGGTGATATTGCTCGTACATCCGATGGCCAGGTCTTTCGCTATGCATGGTAAGGCCGTACAATTGCCTGGAAAGTCCCACCGCAAAGTCACAGATATCGATCATCTCTTGCACTTCGCCCAGGCCTTCTTGCAGGCTTTTGCCCATTTCGTAAGACACTAATTCGCCAAGGGCAGTTTTATTTTTTCGAAAGGCTTCTCCCATTTGTCTGACGATCTCTCCGCGTTGTGGAGCGGGTAGCATTCGCCAGTTAACAAAAGCCTGCTGCGCTTTTTTTAGTACGGCATCATACTCGTTACGAGATGCGCTGCTTACCTCCCCCAATTTTTTTCCATCGACGGGTGAGTACGAATCGAAAGTAGGGCCAGTACCCTGTAACCAGGTGGTACCTGTACAAATGCCGGGTGCAACGCCCGATGCGGGAATCCAAGTAGAAAAATTCATATGTAAACAATTGAGTCGGTAAAGTTATTTGATTTCTATTGATATCGACAGGCTAGCCAGTGCATTGATGTTCTCCTATTTTTTGTTAAACCAGGGCAACAGTAAAAAACTTAGAAAACCTGTTACCACAGTAACACCGGTCTGAGCCAGCCAAAGCAACCAGCCGAATGCTAACGCTATGCCATAGGGGAGTCCGTATAATTGCATTGACTTTTCTAGCAAAAATGCATAGGCGCCAATTCCGCCGGGCGAAGCGATCATACCTACGCTGCCCGCAGACAGAATGGTCAGGGCTTCTTTAAGGCCATAATGAGCTGTTTCTGAAAAGGCAAAAAAACCAACATAGCCTGCCAGCAGATACAACGCCCAAATGCACACACTCAAAAAAACAAATAAAGCGCGTTGCTGTAGTGCCGCAATAGATGATACGCCCGCATAAACACGTCCTAGCAAAATAGTGATCTGTTGTTGCAGTTGAAGTAGTGTAGCCTTTTTGAAAGCTAGCCAATAAATAAGAAAAAGTCCCAATGCACCAACAACTAATAGTAGGGTAGTTAAAGAGGGAGAGCTGCTTGCCGTATTGCCAGCGTTCGGGAAGAAAGTTTCGATTAATTGACTGTACAGGCCAGGCTGTAAGCCTAATGTAAGTGCAAAGACCAGTAGTAAGCTCAAGGCATCGATGATGCGTTCGGTAATGATGGTGCCGATCAGTTGCTCCGCAGGAATCTTTTCGTATCGGGCTAGTAGCGTGCACTTGGCCAGCTCGCCCAACCGGGGTACACCCAGGTTAATAAAGTATCCCATAAGCACGGCAAAAAAAGTGTTGACCACAGAAGGTCTGTGGCCCAGCGGTCTCATTAACAGGCGCCAACGTAAGGCGCGCAGGTAATGACTAAATACCAGCATAAAAAAGACAGGCACAATCAGCCATTGGCGAGCGCGAGACAGGGCATCTTTAATCTGTTGTAGGTTATTCTTATCTAAATTCTTAAGCGATAACCAGGCAAAGAAAAGTCCCAAACCAAGAAAAAATATATATTGTATGATGATTTTGAATCGATTAGACATTTCGCTGGTTAAATTGTAAAGATCCCCCTAATTTGTTAACTTTGCAGCCCCTATGGCTCCCAAAAAGCGTATCCTGTTCATTGCCAACGAAATGTCTCCGTACCTCGAGCTTACTGAGTTTTCGGAGATCGTTAACAAGTTGGCCATCAAGGCAAACGAGAACAACTTTGAGGTTCGTTGTATTATGCCTCGTTTTGGGGTCATCAACGAAAGAAGACATCGTCTCCACGAGGTGGTTCGTCTGTCGGGAATCAATGTTTCGGTCGATAACGACGACATGCCTCTGCAGATCAAAGTGGCCTCATTGCCCAGTGCCCGCTTACAGGTCTACTTTTTAGATAACGAAGAGCTATTTCGTCGCAAGTTCGTCTTTCATGACGAAAATGAAAAATGGTTTGATGATAACGACCTGCGTACCGTTTTCTTTTGTAAAGGCGCACTTGAAACCGTTAAAAAGTTTGGCTGGCCTCCCGATGTAATTCATTGCAGTGGATGGATGACGGGCCTTATTCCGGCCTATTTAAAAACACTGTATAGAAAAGAACCTGTTTTTGCGCACAGTAAGGTCATCTATACTATTGGATCCAATACATTCAAAGAGAAGCTAGGTGCTGGCTTTGTAAAAAAAGCGCTCATTCATGCAACTCTTAAAGAAAAAGACCTTGAAGTTTTTAAGGAGGGTACTAACACGGCTCTTTTTAGAGGTGCGGCCAGCTATGCCGATGCCATCACGTTCGGTGCCGATAAAATCGATAAAAAGTTAGTAGAAGAGTTTTCTAAGGTAAAAGGTAAGAAAACACTGCCTTTTCAACCCGAAGGAGATTTAACAGACTATTTACAACTCTATAACGACCTTGCGACGAAGTAATGCGAGTCCCTTCTTTGTTTTCATTGCGCAGGAATACCACAATTTTACGGCCTTTGGCCGTTGCCCTTATTCTGTTTGGGTTAACCGGCTGTACCAAGATCAATAATCCTACCGAATTGGGGGGAGATGTCTTACCTGCCATCGACAATATTCGCACCTTTCAAACCTTTTTGGAGACACGTACCGACAATGCGCTCTTCGTGGACTCGAATAAAGTGTTTTATTCTGATGATATGGCCCTGGGGCATATTGATGATGATCGCGAATTCGGCAAGACGCATGCAGATGCCTATTTCAATATCCTTCCCATTTCGCCCATGTTTTATCCATTTTACCGAAAGGATTCCATTGTTGGTATCGATTCGGTAATCCTGTCACTTTCTTACAAAGGGTACTACGGAGATAGCAATAGCCTTCAAACCTTACGGGTATTCGAAATAAGTCAACAAGCTGGTTTTAGTGATACCACCCTTTACAAGTATAACCAATCTGATTTTGCTATTAGCGGAGCTGAGCTAGGTTCCAAGACCTACCAGATGAAGAAATTAAACGATAGCGTTACGTTTATCCGTAAAAGGGATACCTCTAAGATCGCCGGCGTTATACGTATTCCTCTTGCTTCGCAGCTTGGCACCCGATTTGCAGGCTACGATACTACCTCAACTGCCAATGGGGCATACAGAAGTGATTCTATGTTCTTGTCGTTGTTTCGCGGTCTTGCCATCAAAGCTGATAACAGCGGCAATGCTTTAACCTATTTTTCTCCCTCCGATATCAAGACCAAACTAATCGTGTATTACAGGGTACGAAAAAATGGTACCATCGATACGACGCTAACCGAGTTCTATCACTCCAAGGGAGGGCAGGCTAATTTGGTCAAAAGGACACCGCAAGGAGCCTTCTCGCAATATTTGGCTAATAACCAGCCCAACGATGATAAGGTCTATTTGCAATCAAGTCCCGGTTCTTACGCGACTATACAGATTCCCGGACTGGATACCCTTCAAAACGCCGTTATTCACCGAGCTGAATTAATCGTGACCCCGCTGGAAACGCAGCAGCAGTCTTATTTTTTCTTCCCTAAAGCCCTCTTTCTAGATCGAATTAATGCTCGTGGAGATACGGCCAGCCTCTTTGATTTTGACATGAGTCCCAGAGATAACTTCAGCTCCTTTAGCTATGACTATGCTCGATTTGGAGGGTTGCTGCTAAGGGATAGTACGTATAAGTTCGATATTACCCGTTACGTGCAACGCATCGTGACCAATGACTCCACAAACTTTACGCTTCGTATTCAGGCTCCTCTTAGGACCTTTGCATATTCATCACAGTTTAGGCGGGTAAGCCAACTTGCGATCTCCGACCAGGTTGCTTATGGTCGAATCGTCATTGCCGGCGGTAACTTTATCAATCCTGCCAAAAGACTTCGTTTGCGGATAGTCTATTCCAAGTTATAATTAAGGGTTCCTCATTCTTTTTTTTAATGGGGCTAACCCTATCTTTGTGGCCCTAATCCTAAACCTGTTAATCATGCCTTATTTGTTTACATCGGAGTCTGTCAGTGAAGGACATCCCGATAAAGTAGCTGATCAGATCTCAGATGCCCTCATCGATAATTTTCTCGCCTTTGATCCACAATCCAAAGTGGCGTGCGAGACATTGGTTACTACCGGTCAGGTTGTTTTGGCTGGCGAGGTAAAGTCAAAAGCATATCTCGATGTGCAAGAAATTGCCCGGGGTGTTATTCGCAAGATTGGGTATACAAAGAGTGAATACATGTTCGAAGCCAGCAGTTGTGGTGTGTTGTCTGCTATTCACGAGCAGTCTGCTGATATTAACCAGGGGGTAGACAGAAAGAAAAAAGAAGACCAAGGAGCCGGTGACCAGGGAATGATGTTTGGGTATGCAACCAACGAAACGGAGCACTACATGCCTCTAGCACTCGATCTGGCACACAACCTATTGATCGAGCTGGCGGCTATTCGCAGAGAAAAAAACTCAAAAATGCCTTATTTGCGTCCTGATGCAAAGAGCCAGGTTACGCTAGAGTACGATGATAATAACCAGCCTGTTCGTATCGACGCCATCGTAATTTCTACTCAACATGATGATTTCGATCAGGAAGCCAAAATGCTTCAGCGTATTAAAAATGATGTGATTACTATTTTGATTCCTCGTATCAAGACCAAGTATAAGAAATACGCAAAGCTTTTTAATAGCGATATCAAGTATCACATTAATCCTACCGGAAAGTTCGTGATTGGAGGACCTCACGGAGATACTGGTCTGACCGGTCGTAAAATTATCGTCGATACCTATGGCGGTAAGGGTGCGCATGGGGGTGGGGCTTTTAGCGGAAAAGATCCTTCTAAAGTGGATCGCTCCGCTGCTTACGCCACTCGTCATATTGCCAAGAATCTGGTGGCTGCCGGAGTAGCGGATGAAGTGCTCGTACAAGTCTCTTATGCCATTGGTGTAGCAAAGCCTACCAGCATCAATGTTAACACCTATGGTACCGCAAAGGTCAACTTAACTGACGGACAAATTGGAAAGATCGTCGAAGGTGTATTTGATATGCGTCCTTACTTTATTGAGCAACGCTTAAAATTGCGTAACCCAATGTACTCCGAAACGGCCGCCTATGGCCATATGGGTCGCTCACCGCAAGTAGTCGAGAAAATATTTACGGCCCCCAATGGAAAGCAGGTAAAGCGCAAAGTAGAACTCTTTACCTGGGAAAAACTTGACTATGTTGCTAAGGTCAAAAAGGCATTTGGGCTCCGATAATCAACTTTAAAAGTATTGTATTAAGACCTGCCAGTGGTGGCGGGTCTTTTTTTTCTTTTCTTTGCTACGTGAAGACCTATCGAAAATCATCGCCTCGCCCTAAAAAAAATACGCTTGTCGTAGGACCCTCTGCCGTGCTGCAAGCGCTTGAGCAGGGACCCGCGCTCGATCGGATTTATCTGGATACTAAATTACAGGACGCTAACGCTGCTTCTATTCGTAAACTTGCTGCAGAGCACGGAGTTCCTGTACTTTATGTGCCGGCTGTTAAGCTTACTAATTTTAATGCGGGCGTACATGGAGGATGCATTGCCCAAAAGTCAAGAGTACAGTATAGTGCCTTGCAAGATGTTATTTCGCAAACAGTAGAGAGCGGCGAGGCTCCGCTTTTTTTAATACTAGATGGTATAACAGACATACGTAATATTGGCGGTATAGCCCGAACTGCTTATTGCACAGGAGTGCATGCGCTAATTATTCCTGAACGAGGAGTGGGGGCTTTGCAAGAAGATGCTATTCTTACTTCCGCCGGTGCCTTAGAAAAGATTGCGGTTTGTCGTGTGCCCTCGTTATTGAAGGCGGTAGACACCTTACACTTAAATGGTATACAGGTGTTGGCGGCCGCCATGCGATCTGCTACACTTGTTTCATCGGTAGATCTTACACTGCCCATTGCCATTGTACTGGGTAGCGAGGACAAAGGCATTTATCCTGCTTTGCAAAAGCAATGCGATCTAACTTTTTCAATACCCATGCAAAACGATTTTGAGTCGCTGAATGTATCCGTGGCTACCGGTATGATCTTATACGAAGCCATGAAGCAGCGTCTGAAATAAAAAGTCGCTTACTGTAACTAATGTCATGAAGCCGTCTGTCGACATAAAACTTATTGAATGCCCTCGCGATGCCATGCAGGGTTTTGAGCGAATTATTTCCACGCCAGACAAAGTATCGTATATAGAGTCTTTATTAAAGGTGGGGTTTGATACGCTTGATATGGGTAGTTTCGTATCGCCAAAGGCCATCCCTCAGATGGCCGATACCGCCGACGTATTTCGACAACTTTCTATCGCGGCCCCCACTTCTAAAAAACTAGTTATTGTGGCCAATGAACGGGGTGCTCGCGAGGCTCTTACTTTTTCGTCTATCGATTACCTGGGATTTCCTTTCTCTGTGTCTGAGACTTTTCAGCAACGTAATACGAACGCCGGAAGAGAACAGGCCTATACTACTGTTGCTACCCTG
The DNA here is from genome assembly GCA_947458335.1 of Chitinophagaceae bacterium. Taxonomy (GTDB): domain Bacteria; phylum Bacteroidota; class Bacteroidia; order Chitinophagales; family Chitinophagaceae; genus JJ008. The sequence continues at coordinate 39,065 of CANGYW010000002.1, forward strand.
CAAGAGTTATGTTTGGCAGCACAACGAAAATTGGTAGTATATTTTTCGATGGCTTTTGGAAATCCTTATGGAGATGTGTATCACCCAGATGAGGTGCTAGAATGGGCGCATCGATTGCAGCCGTTGGGGATCTCAATTTTCTCCTTGGCCGATACAGTAGGGATGGCTTCGCCCGATCAGGTGTATAAACTAACGGCAGCCTTTATTAAAGAATTTTCGCAACTAGAGACCGGTTTACATCTGCATGCGAGTCCTGCCGGCTGGAAAGAAAAGGTAGAGGCAGGGCTTCAGGCCGGTTGTGTTCGCTTCGATGCGGCCCTGGGTGGAGTAGGTGGCTGCCCGATGGCAGCGGACCGTTTGGTGGGTAATCTCAATATGGAGCTGTTGGTGCAATGGTTAGACGAAAAAGGATATTCGACCGGCATCGATAAAGAGCAATTAATGATTTGTTCACTACAGGCTCAACAATTATTTGCCTGATTATGCAGTGGCAGCTTCCTCTTTATATTAAAAAACCTGATGCTCTCATAGAGCATGAGCAACGACTTCTTTTGGTCGGCTCTTGTTTTACAGAACATATAGGGTTGGGGCTGGAGGAATTGAAATTTCCAGTCTTGCAAAATCCACATGGTATCTTGTTTGGTCCTGATGCCGTTTGTCGTTCCATTCATTCCTATATCGATAATAAGACTTACACCCCAGACGATCTTTTCTATTTTCAGGAGTGCTGGCATAGTTGGGATCATCACTCTCGATTTTCTTCTACAAGTCAACAAGACTGCTTGTCCGCCATAAACGATTCGCAGCAAAAGGCTCATGACTTTATTCAAAAAACCGATTGGCTGATCATTACCTTGGGTTCTTCTTTTTGCTATAGGCTGACAGAACAGGCCGACAGGGCCGGCTATCCTTTACAGCGCCAAGTGGCTAATTGTCACCGGGCTCCACAGCAGTGGTTTTCGAAAGAACTGATGACTGTAGAAGAGATGGTTACACTCCTGCAGGATTGTTTTACCGCATTTTACAGGCTCCGCCCCAATGCGCATATTGTGGTAACCGTAAGCCCGGTTCGGCATATTCGCGATGGAGCCGTCGAGAATAACCGTAGCAAGGCTCGTATATTCGAAGCTCTGCAACGTCTCGAAGAGAAAGCTGTACCTTTTTATTACTTCCCGGCTTATGAATTAGTGATCGATGTACTGCGCGATTACCGTTTTTATGATATTGATCTGGTGCATCCCAATTATGCGGCTACTTCGTACGTGCTCGAGCAATTCATGCAACATTGTGTCAGTACCGAGGCTAGGTTAGTTGCAGAGCAGATCAAAAAAGTAGTAACGGCCATGCGTCATCGACCACGTCAACCCAATACCCACTCTCATCGACAGTTTCTGTCGCAGCAGCTAGATCTAGCACGAACATTGCAAGAGCAGTATCCCCAGATCGATTTTAGTCGCGAACTGGCTTATTTTAAAGAAGCATCTGTAAGCTGAACTAAGCGATGCTAAATTGATATTTTTTTTCTAGTAAATCCTCAAGAGAAGAGAGCAAGGCAAATTGGTGCTCGGCACGCTCGCGGTTCTGACCAGGTCTTTGGATTTGATAGTAGTGATCGCCTTGCAGATAATCTGTTAAGAAACGCAAAGTCTGCATGTAGATCATTAAAGGACCTGCCGCGTGCAGCAGCGAGCTCTCTGCTGCCGTTAGTTGATTTAGAATGGTGTGGCGATAGCAATTGAAAATAGTTTCATAGGCTGCTGGCAAAATAAAGACGGCATCTGGGTGATTGTTGTTTTCGTCAACCGAGGCGGCCATAGAGCGAATCATATCGCCCAGATCCGAAAAAAAATAGCCCGGCATCGTGGTATCAAGATCAGTTACAGCTACCACTTGTTGGCCACGGTTATCAAAGAGCAGATTGCTGAGTTTCGCATCGTGGTGCATCACTCTTTTTTTAAAGTCAGTGGGGGCTTCGCACATTTGACGATATAATTGTACATATCCGATTCTTGCTTGCAACGCTTCAATAAGCCAGCTTGTTTCCGCAAGTCGGGTCTGGTCTCCTTCACCTATCGCTTGTTGAAACTGCTTAAATCGTAGCGAAAGATCATGAAAGTTATCTAAGGTAGGGTAGAGTAAATCAGTGTTTAAATCACTCAGCTGTGTGGTAAAGTTCGCAAATGCTTGTACAGCCACCTGTAGGGTAGAAAGATCGGTAGTATGGTGAAGAGTCTTAGAGGATAAAAAATCGGCCGCTCTCCAAAAATGTCCTTTTGAATCACAGAACAACCAGTCATCATTCTTAAAAGAAAGGGGTCTAGCCATTAGATGAGTAGCGTTTTTCTCCTTTAATGCCGAGTAAATTAGCTGCA
>CANGYW010000003.1 GCA_947458335.1 Chitinophagaceae bacterium
AGGGCTCAAGAGATTATGGAACACCAGCAGGAAATTTCTTACTTACTCAACCAACAGAAAGTTGGTAAGGAGTTTAAAGTCTTAGTTGATAAAAAAGAGGCAGGGCGCTACTTGGGTCGTACCGAATTCGATTCGGTCGAAGTTGATAATGAGGTTATCATTCATACCTCTCAAAAACTAGCCATTGGCGATTTTGTGAACGTGCGTATTACCAAGGCATACGATTTTGATCTCGAGGCCGAGCTGGTATAAGCTACTTTGACCGCTCCTTGCTGCAGTATTCTGACGTATATTAGCGAAAACACTTTTACATGCATTGCAATTGGTTGGGCGTATATCCTGCCTTACTCACTCCTTTTACAAAAGACGATCAACTCGATTTGAAAGTCTTCGAGAAAAATTTGCAAGCCCAGTTACAGGCGGGTGTACACGGCATTATCATTGGTGGATCGTTGGGAGAGGCCAGTACTCTCTCCGAAAGCGAAAAAGAGACCATGGTGCGTTGTGCATTGGCCATCTGCTCAGGAAAAATTCCAGTAGTTGTCAATATTGCCGAGTCGGTTACCCAAGAGGCCATTCGATTGGCCAGGCAAGCGCAAGCTTGGGGGGCTAATGGATTGATGCTGCTTCCGCCTATGCGCTATCGCTCTGATGATCGTGAAACCATTCAATACTTTCGGTCCGTTGCACTAGCTACTGATTTGCCTATTATGATCTATAATAACCCCATAGATTATAAAATCGATTTTCGCCCCGAGCTATTTGATGCGTTACTCGATTGCCCCACTGTTACGGCTCTCAAGGAAAGTTCTAGGGATGTCACTAATTTGACCCGAATGCTAAACCGCTTTGGCGATCGGTTTAAAATTCTTTGTGGAGTAGATACCCTGGCGCTTGAGGAGTTGTTGTTAGGGGCACATGGGTGGGTGGCAGGCTTGGTAGACGCTTTTCCAAAAGAGACCATGGCTATCTGGCATCATGTACAGCGAGGTGAATACGAGGAGGCGCGTGCCATCTACCGATGGTTTATGCCCTTACTCGAGCTTGATATTCATCCCAAGTTGGTTCAGTATATCAAGCTGGCCGCACAAGAAGAGGGGATAGGGAGCGAGTATGTTCGTGCACCCCGTCTATGCTTGGATGAGGAAGAGCGAGGTCGCATTGTGTCATTGATCAGAAATGCCGTGGCCAAACGCCCGGTGCTTCGATCTTTTTAAGTTAATAAAATTTAGTATGTCTTACTCCGACGCCTCAGCGGCTGCATTAAAACAGACGGTAGAAACCGCTCAAGCGGCATTTTCTTTTTATAAGAACTGTTCGTTACAACAGCGTTTTGACTTGTTGACTGCCATTGCTGACGAATTAAAAAACAACACTGATGCCTTAATTGCTGCAGCAATGCGAGAAACCCATCTGCCCGAGGCACGGTTAAAAAATGAGTTGAATAGAACTGTTTTTCAACTTGAAAGCTATGGTGCTGCTGCTGCTGCTGGCCGTTGGCTCGATGCAACGATCGAAACGCGACCCAATGCGGCGGGTATCGCGGTCAACCTTAGAAAGACACTGGTGCCATTGGGGCCAGTGGTGGTCTTTGGTGCCAGTAATTTTCCATTTGCCTACTCTACAGCCGGCGGTGATACGGCCAGCGCCTTAGCCGCTGGTTGCACGGTTATCGTAAAAGCACATCCGGCGCATCCTGAAACATCTACCCTTGCTGCTGCCGCCATTGAAAGGGCCGTAAAAAGGCAACAACTTCCTGCAGGAGTATTTAGTCATGTGCATGGTGCTGCTTTTTCGGTGGGAGAGCAATTGGTCAAACATCCATTGGTCAAAGCTGTTGGTTTTACCGGCTCGCTGCGCGGGGGTAAACAACTTTTTGATTGGGCACAACAAAGAGAAGAACCCATTCCCGTATTTGCCGAAATGGGTAGCGTCAATCCTGTTTTTTTGTTGCCCGAGCAATTACAAGCACAGGCTTCATCGCTGGCCGATCAGCTGGCTGCCTCCTTTACAATGGGGGCGGGTCAGTTCTGTACCAAACCTGGCCTATTAATTGCGTTGGCATCACCTGCTTTGTCTGTTTTCGAAGAACAATTAAAGCAACAGGTAGAAAAAATGATACCGACTCCACTGCTGCATAGCGGTATTGTCGATGCTTTTACGCAACACCGAAAGAAGGCGCTTGAAACAGAGGACGTAGCTGTATTGGCTCTCTCTGTAAAAGAGGCTGATCTGTTACAGGGACAACCCACAGTGGCTACTATCAAGGCTGCTCAATGGTTGCAACAGCCTCATCTGCACCAAGAGGTGTTTGGGCCTTACACACTACTGATAACGTGTAAGGATTCTGAAGAAATGTTAGCTGTGGCTACAGCTACAGAGGGACAGCTAACTACTACTATAATGGCTACTGACCAAGATCTGCTACAATACCAATTACTTATAGAAAAGGTAAAAGAAAAGTGTGGACGCTTAATTTTGAATGGCGTGCCCACCGGCGTTGAAGTATGCAAGGCTATGCAGCACGGAGGTCCGTTTCCGGCCACTACAGATTCTCGTTTTGGTGCTGTAGGGGAGGATGCACTTAAGCGTTTTGCAAGACCACTTTGCTACCAAAACTGGCCCGACCAGTGGCTCCCAGCTGAATTACAAGACAAAAATCCGTTACAAATCTTCAGGACCGTCAACGGACAATTGATGCGCTAGTCTGTGATTGCTGTGTTTTAGAAAACCAAAAGGTGATTAGCAGCGAGAGTAAAAAATAGCCTGTGAGTAGTGAAACGATCGGTGAAAGGGATTGACTGGCGCCGAACCAATCCTGTTGTCGGTAGAGAATCCCCAAGGCTAACACCGAGCGAGCTGCTTCCCACCAGGCCGCATAGGGATGCTGATCCATTAGCTCAGTTAGAGAAAATACACTCAAGAAAATCAACGCTCCATACCAGTAGATATAGGACGGATCTAATTCGTTTATAAAGGCGATGTTGGCAAAAAGATAGCTGATCATCAACAGTAAAACTAGTAGTTGTATCCAGGTCCAGACCAAAAAGGAGTGGGAAGCCGGGCGATCGTATTTTTCGAAATTGTACACATCCTCGATCTTATAAACCGGATAGCGTTCGGCTACATCGGCGGGGCGATACCCCGTTTGTTTAAACCAGAGGGTAAATTTCTCTTTCCAATGGCGGGTACGCCAGGCATCGGTAATCAGCAACCAAAGGTGTTGAAAGTTGATCCGAACTGGATTCCAGGTGCGGGCGGGTCTCGTGATACCATAGACAGGAGGAATCTCTTTTTTCTCGGCAACAAACGTGCCGAATAGTTTATCCCAAACGATGAAGATCTGCGACAGATTCTTATCCATATATTCTGGATTAATGGCATGGTGCACCCGGTGATGCGAAGGCGTGACCAGTACGTGCTCCAGCCATCCCATCTTGTCTATATGGCGGGTATGATACCAAAACTGCGCGAACAAGTGCAATGGAGCTACAGTGGCAATGACCCCTTGGGGAATACCCAATAGGGCCGCCGGTAGCAATAAAATAGAGAACAAGTTAAAGAAAGCAGAGATGCTTTGACGCAGCGCACAGGCTAGGTTGAATTCTTCGCTGCTGTGATGAATAACATGAAGATTCCAAAATAAATTGATCCGGTGACTCCATCGGTGAATCCAATAGCCGTTAAAGTCGAGAATAATAAATGTGATGATAACCACCAACCAGCTTTGTTCAATCTTTGTGATGGCAACATGTTTTAGTAGAAATGGGTAGATGCCAATAGCAATCGTGAGTTCCAACACCGATTTGGTAACATTGGTTATGCCAGAGGTCAGCGAGGAGATCATGTCAAGTTGCCGCACTGTATCAAATCCTTTTTTATATCCGTATAACTTTTCGAAGAGTACAAGGAATAAAAAAGCCGGCATGGCTACCAAAAGTATTTTGCCGTAGGTTTCCATCAGTGATTTATACGACTAATGTACATTGATAATTTGATATATTTACAGACCTATTCGACGCTGATTTATGAAGCATACATTTTATTGTATTGATGCCCATACGTGCGGCAACCCCGTTCGGGTAGTTAGAGATGGAGGGCCTGTGCTTCAGGGGCAAACGATGAGTGAGCGAAGGCAGCATTTTTTACGTGAATTCGATTGGATACGCCGGGGACTTATGTTCGAACCGCGTGGCCACGATATGATGAGTGGCAGCATCATATACCCTCCACTTGCTGAAAATAACGATGCATCAGTACTCTTTATTGAGACCAGCGGCTGTTTACCGATGTGTGGACATGGCACCATTGGCACTGTTACTATTGCAATAGAAGAAGGCATCATTATACCAAAGCAACCTGGTCAGCTACAGTTGGAAACACCTGCCGGGCTTATCTCTGTGCAGTACCAGAGCCGCTTGGTAAATGGAAAAACAAAAGTAGAAGCCGTTCGAATCACCAATGTGGCTTCTTTTCTTCATTCTAGCGAGCTGGTAACCCATTGCCCCGATCTTGGGCACCTGGTAGTAGATGTGGCCTACGGCGGAAATTTTTACGCTATTGTAGATGTGCAGTCCAACTTTAAAGGGATTGAGCATTACCGGGTCGATCAGTTAGTGTCGTGGTCTAGAGAGCTTCGTAACGAGATCAATAAAAACTACTCGTTTGTCCATCCCATCGATCCCACTATTCGGGGGTGTTCGCACATTCTTTGGGCGGGAGCTGTTCTCGACGCAAACTCCACGGCTCGCAACGCTGTTTTCTATGGAGATAAGGCCATCGACCGATCTCCGTGCGGTACGGGTACCAGTGCGCGTATGGCCCAGTGGTACGCTAAGGGCAAGTTGAAAAAAGATGAGTTATTTATTCACGAAAGTATTATTGGAAGTTGTTTTACAGGACGCATCGAAGAGGAAGTGATGTTGGGTTCTTATCGGGCTATTCGCCCTTCGATTGAAGGTTGGGCGCGGGTATATGGGTATAATACAATTTGGATTGATCCAGAGGATGATCCGTATGCATTTGGATTTCAGGTTATTTAATACAGTATGAAAGTTGTTATTGTTGGAGGAGGTATCGTAGGACTTAGTTCGGCCTTTTATTTGCAAGAGGCCGGTCATCAGGTCGTTGTGATCGATAAAGAAGATCTGCTGCAGGGCTGCTCGTATGGTAATGCAGGCTATATCTGCCCCAGTCACTTTATCCCCCTGGCTACTCCCGGAATTGTCAAGCAAGGGTTACGTTGGATGTGGAATAGCGAAAGTCCATTTTATGTTCAGCCCCGTCTTGATAGTAACCTGATTCGTTGGGGCTGGCATTTTATGCGTAGTGCCACGGCTCAAAAGGTGGCAGCGGCAGCTATTCCGCTGCGTGATATTTCGCTGCTCAGCCAGCGCGAATATGCCCGCTGGGCCACCATGCCCGGTATGAATTTTTCGTATCAGCACAAAGGATTGCTAGAGATCTTTAAAACCCAGCAAAAAGCCGAGCATTGTCATCATACGTTACAACAGGCGCTCTCGCTAGGGCTTACCGATACCCGCTTATTGAATCAACAAGAGTTGCAAGAAATGGAGCCGAACACGCGCATCGATGCGCTAGGGGCCCTCTATTTTGGATGCGATGCACATTGTTATCCCAATCAACTTATACCCCAGTTGATCGAGCTGTTAAAAAGGAGTGGTGTAGAATTTATTACAAACACACAGGTAACTAACTTCGAAACTTCGCGTGATCGTGTTACAAAAGTAATCTACGAAAAGGGTGCCCTGACCGCCGATAAAGTGGTCGTGGCTACCGGTTCGTGGGGGCGACAGACAGCGGCGCTGTTGGGGGTGCGTATACCGCTTATGCCAGGAAGGGGCTATTCAGTTACTATGGAGCCACCTGCTGGGGCGCAATTAAATTACCCGGCCATTCTTATCGAGGGAAGGGTGGCAATCACTCCTCTAGCTACTGGTCTGATACGTTTTGGGGGCACAATGGAGATTACGCCGCAGGACACACCTCCCCGCTATAACAGGGTCAAAGGGATTTTGCGTTCTGTGGAGGCGTTCTATCCCGATCTTTCCGTTCCCTTTCCGCCCACCGACAAGATTTGGTATGGATACAGACCCTGCTCGGCCGATGGGCTTCCTTATATCGGTAAGATTCGCTCGTATCGCAATGTAGTGGTAGCCACCGGCCATGCCATGTTGGGGTTGAGCTTGGGGGCTGGTACTGGCAAACTAGTACAGGAGATCGTTGATGAGCGACCTGCTTCTATGGATATTCGTCCTTTTGCCGTAGAACGTTTCTAATCATCTTCTTACTTTTACAACTTATGGGCTATTCGGCACAGCGTATTCCGTATCGAGAAACCAGATCATTCTCTCCACTGGTGGTCGATTATCTTGACAATCATCCATCTCTAAATACTTTTGTTTCGCACGAGGTATCGTTACGGGGTATTAATGCCACTATAAAAGCGCGTCAACAGGTTCCCGTTGACCGAATCTTATTAGCGAATCGGCTGTCGGCTCAGTACGAGGGAATGAAACTGCCGGAAAGATTACAAAAGAATTTGAATCTGATTCGTCAGGATAATTGTTATACCGTTACCACGGCGCACCAAAACAATTTATTTAGCGGGCCTCTTTATTTTATCTATAAGATAGTACATGCAATAGCACTTGCCGAAAATTTAAAGAAAGCCATACCCGACTGCGACTTTGTGCCTGTTTTTTATATGGGAACAGAAGATGCAGATCTAGCCGAGTTAGATCACGTACATATCGGAAGCGAAAAAATTCAGTGGAATACCAACCAGAGCGGTGCGGTGGGTCGAATGATTATAGATCAAGGGTTGGTGAAACTCATCGGTAGGATGGAAGGCCAACTCGGCGTTTTTCCACACGGAGCCGAGTGGATTCGTCTGTTGCGGGAATGCTATGTGGAGGGGCGTACAATGGCAGAAGCTACGTTTTTGTTAGTGCACGCTTTATTTTCAACGCAAGGTTTACTAGTTTTTCTACCGGATCACCCCGATCTCAAGCGCCCCTTTATTCCAATTATTAAAAAGGAGTTGCTCGAGCAATTTACGGCGCCGTTGGTACAGCAGCAGACCGATGCACTTGTTACTGCCGGTTATAAAGTACAAGCTTCGCCCCGTGCCATTAACTTATTTTATTTACAGCAGGGTAGTCGTCAACGCATCGAGAAAAAAGGAGAACAGTGGGTCGTGCAGGGTACCTCGCAGGTCTTTGACCGCGAAGCGTTGTTAGAAGAGGTGGAGCAACATCCAGAGCGTTTTAGTCCTAATGTACTGCTAAGAGGGTTATTTCAATGTAGTCTCTTGCCCGATGTCGCTTTTATTGGGGGCGGCGCAGAGATTGCATACTGGCTGCAAGTAAAAAAGCTCTTTGCGGCAACATCTATTCCACTCCCTGTTTTAGTATTGCGTAATTCTTTTTTATTGGTTGAGCCTACTTGCGCAAAGCGAATGGCCAACCTTGGATTGGAGCCTGGGCAGCTGTTTTCTACATCTGATGAGCAGCTACGGTCTATTGTTAGCCCAGAGACGCTGCTTCAGCATGATCTCAGCCAGCAACGTAGTGCTATAAAGCAGTTATATCAACAAATCAAACAACAAGGCGGGCTACTCGATCTTACCCTAGAGGCACATATCTCTTCGCTCGAAAAACGATCGCTGCAAGGCTTAGAGGGTCTAGAAAAGAAGCTATGGAGAGTCATTAAGCGAAAACATCAAGAACAGCAGCAGCAGTTGCAGAGGCTCCATGAGCAGTTATTTCCCAATGGCCAGTTGCAAGAGCGTCATCAGCATTTTGGATATTACTATGCACAGTGGGGTAAGGAGTTGCTACAACAATTGCTGGTGCATTCACAGGCGCTAACCCAAGAGTTTACAATCCTATACTTGCCTTAATCAAATTTATTTTCGTAGCCCTCTTTTTTTAATCGCTGAACTTTTTCAATGACCTCTCCACTTAATTGGGCCTTGTAAGTGGCTATTGTTTGGGCTATAGATTCGTGGTGTGTTCCCAAAATTTCAGCGGCCAGTATGCCTGCATTCTTAGCTGCATTCAGGGCCACTGTAGCCACCGGAACGCCATTAGGCATTTGTAAAATAGAAAGTACAGAATCCCAACCGTCGATAGAGTTCGACGATTTGATGGGTACACCAATAACCGGAAGGGTAGTAACCGATGCTACCATGCCGGGTAAATGGGCGGCACCGCCCGCTCCCGCAATAATAACTTTGAGTCCCCTTTGTCTCGCTTGTTGGGCATATTCGATCATTCGGTGTGGCGTACGGTGTGCCGATACCACGGTAATCTCGTGAGGAATGGCGAATTCTTTCAGCACTTCGGCTGCGGCCTGCATCACCGAAAGATCACTATCGCTTCCCATAATGATACCTACCAAGGGCTCCATAGGGTGAGTTTAGTTGCAAAGAAACAATAAAATCGTCAAATCGCCGGTCAACGCAAGAGCGCCCCTTTGATGCGTAACAGTTCGGTCTCTGCTCGCTTGGTCAAGAAGCGGGCCTGTATAAGACGGGTGTAGGCATCCTGAAGGCTCTTTTGGGCTTCTTTGAGTTGAATAAGAGTGGTGGCATTGAGGCGGTAAACGTCCAGTACAATGGCGACATTCTCTTTGGCCAGTAATATGTTTTCTTCTTCGAGCTGTAGTGCCTTTTGCTGCGCCTCGTATTCGTTATAGGCCTGCACCAGTTGCAAATTCAACTGTGCTTGCTGCTGTTCAAAGACCAGCTGCCGGTTTTGTAGTGAGAGTTGTGCTGACCGAATATTTCGCTGTGCGGCGAACTGATTGAATAATGGAATAGATGTATTGATGCCAAAATTTAGTCCGCTATTGCGACTAAATAGGGGTTGAAAGGGATTGACAACGGCGATATTATCAAGACGATTAAAGTTGTAGTTAGAGGTAAGATTCAATTGAGGCCAGCGATCGGCTTTTACCTCTCGTAATTGAAAACGGGCAACGTCGATTTGTTTGTTCGAGAGTAATAATGCCGGATTTGTTGTGCTCATCGATTGTTGCACATCTTGCAGCATGATCTTATCAGAAAAAGGAATAGAGTCGGTCACTTCGTAGCGACGACCCGAGGCTACTCCCATGAGGGTATTGAGTTGCTCCTTAAGCAGTACGATATTGTTTTGTTGTTGTAGTTGGGCGGCTTTAGTGGCGTTTAGATCAACCTTGCTTTGCAGTACATCGGGTTTGGTACCTGAGCCGATACTCAATTTATATTCGGCCAGTTTAACTCTTTCGGTGTTGATGGCTAGCTGTTCTTCGAGCGCACGCAGTTGTTGTTGTTGTTGAACAATCGCATAGTAGCCTGTAATTACCTGGCCGATGGTATTAATTACATTGTTTTTGATGGCCAATGTTCCAGCCTCCAATAAGGCCGATATTCTTTCGCGAGTTGCATAGAGTCTTCCCCCATTAAATAGCGTCCAGTTCAAGGCCACTCCGCTGTTGAGGTTTTCGGATCTGATCCCTTTTCGCTGCCGAATGGCACCGTCCGTAAATTTCTGATACTGGTCGTTATTGTTTAGCGTAAGGCCCGCATTGACACTAAGGCGAGGAAGCAAGGCTGCATTTCTATATTGGTAGTCTAATGCTGCTGCTGCAGAATCGTTTTTGGCCAGTCTGATCTCAAAATTATTTTCCAGTGCCGTTGCAATGGCCTCTTCCACGGTCAGCAGGGGCTGGCTTAGTCCGGTATTTGTAACTGTTAACGTAACAACTATATAAAAAAAGAGTCTTTTCATGGAACAGGGTTAAGCACGGATAAACTTGTCTATTTCCTTTTCTTTTCTTTTTCTGGACAGGTAAGAATACATGGCAGGAATAACAAACAAGGTTAACAATAAAGAAAAACAAATACCTCCTACAATAACAACTCCTAGCGGAATGCGACTGGTAGCAGCTGCGCCGAGAGATAGCGCTAACGGCAGAGCTCCTAGTGCCATGGCCAGGCTTGTCATTAGAATTGGGCGTAAACGCTGGGTGGCTGCCTGCACAACAGCTTCGGTTCTGCCCAGCCCTTTTTCTCGGATCTGGTTAGCAAACTCCACGATCAGGATCCCATTTTTGGTAACCAATCCGATTAGCATAATCATGCCGATCTGAGAAAAAATATTGAGGGTATGCCCAAATGCCCATAGCGACAATACGGCTCCTGCAATGGCAAGCGGCACTGTAAACATGATAATCAACGGATCTACAAAACTTTCGAATTGTGCGGCCAGCACCAAGAAGATCAACACCAGTGCCAGCAAGAACGCGAACGAGGTATTACTGGCACTCTCTTTAAAATCTCTGGATGAACCACTCAGAGAGGTCGTAAAGGTGTCATCGAGTACTTTGGCGGCAATACGTTCCATCTCTTCTATTCCATCTCCAATGGTGTAACCGGGTTGCAGACTGGCAGAGATGGTGGCCGATTTATAACGGTTAAAGTGATAAATAGTAGGTGGGCTATTGGTCTCTTCTATTGTTATGAGGTTATCCATTGAGATTAGCTCTCCTTTGTTATTACGCACAAATAGTTGTCGAAGATCGCCCGGATCGTCTCGGTCGCTGCGGGCCACTTGCCCCATCACACTATACTGCTTTCCATCTTTGGTAAAATAACCCATGCGTCGATTGCTAAAGGCCAGTTGCAAGGTCTGCGATACATCGGTTACACTTACACCTAGGGAAGCTGCTTTTAATCGATCGATCTCTACTTTGAGTTCGGGGCGATTGAATTTAAGATCGGTGTCGGGGTTTTGTAGGATCTTACTATTGCGGGCCTCCTCGAGCATCTTAGGTAAGGCCTTAGTGAGCTTATCGAAATTATTATGTTGTACCACGAACGAAACCGGCTGACCGCCTCTGCGGTTTACAGAAATGGTTTGGTCTTCTATTACAAATCCTCTGCCTTCGGTATAGCGCGATAGATTACGGTTGATCATTTTGGCCAGTTCTCCTTGCGAGCGCTCACGTAACGAAGGATCTGTAAGTGTTACGCGCACAAATCCGGTGTTTGCATTTCCCGAGCCGGTAAATCCGGGAGAAGTAATGCTAAAAAGCATGGTACGCTCCGGTATAGAATCGAGCACCAATTGGGTAACACGGTTTACGTAATTGTCCATGGCATCAAAAGAGGTTCCCTCGGGCGCAGTTAGCTGTACCCTAAACTGACTGCGGTCTTCCATAGGGGCGATCTCCGATTGCAGTTGACTTCCTACAAAGTAGATGGCGGCCAGACAAAGACCGATGATGACCACTCCTATAACGCGGATCTTCATGAATCGCTCTAGCTGTCGCTGGTATGTATTTTCCATCCAGCGAAAAAAGGGCTCGGTAACGCGATAGAACCAGCCGTGATGGCCTGGATTTTTTTTGGTCAGCTTTACATTGAGCACCGGAGTTAGGGTGAGCGAAACAAAGGCAGAGATTAATACAGCGCCCGATACTACTATGCCAAATTCGCGAAAAAGCCTTCCTACAAAGCCCTCTAAAAAGATGATTGGCAGAAAAACGATGGCCAGTGTAATCGATGTGGCAATTACGGCAAAGTAAATTTCGCGGGAGCCTTCTACGGCTGCTTGCCATTTGTTCATTCCTTTTTCTATCCGCTTGTAAATATTTTCTGTAACTACAATCCCGTCGTCTACTACCAGTCCTGTAGCCAGCACAATTGCCAGTAGCGAAAGCACATTGATGGTAAATCCCATCAGATACATAATAAAAAAGGCGCCAATTAAAGAGACCGGTATGTCTATTAATGGGCGAAGGGCAATAATCCAGTCTCTAAAGAACGCATAGATAATCATGACCACCAGTAGAAAAGCGATCATGAGTGTCTCTCGTACTTCGAGTATCGATTTTTTTATAAATCGGGTTTGATCCAGCCCAATATTAAGGGTGATATCTTCGGGCACATCTTTTTTGATCTGCTCCAAGCGCTTGTAAAATTCATTCGAGATCGATACATAGTTAGAGCCTGGTAGGGGGATAATGGCCAGTGCGATCATGGGTGTGCCATTGCCTCGCATCAGTGTTTCTTCGTTCTCAGGCCCCAGAACTGCCTCTCCAACATCCTTGAGTTTAATATCAGCCCCATTACTATTTTTTATAATGAGGTTATTGAAATCTTCTTCGGTGTTCATGCGCCCGAAGGTTCGTACCGAAAGTTCAATAGAGGAGCCAGCGATCTTTCCGGAAGGCAGTTCACTGTTCTCGCGGGTTAGGGCCGCTTGTACATCACCAACGGTAATACCCAGGGCATTTAGCTTGGCGGGTTCCAACCAGAGTCGCATGGCATATCGCTTTTCGCCCCAGATCTGCACAGCACTCACACCAGGGATGGTCTGCAACCGTTCAACCAGCACATTGGTAGCGTACTCGGTGATGGCCAGCTGATCGCGATTGGGGCTCTGCACCGTCATCGAGATAATGGGCTCCGAGCTAGCATCGGCTTTAGACACCACAGGGGGAGCATCCAGGTCGGAGGGTAACGAGCGAACGGTCTGCGAGACCTTATCGCGCACATCATTGGCGGCCGCCTCAAGATCTACTCCTAACTCGAACTCTACATTGATGTTGCTGGTACCGTTACTACTAGAAGAGGTAATATTCTTGATGCCGGCAATTCCATTGATCGATTTTTCGAGCGGTTCCGTAATCTGTGTCTCAATGATCTCGGGATTGGCTCCGGGGTACGAAGTTCTGACACTGATATTGGGTGGGTCAATAGCCGGGTAATCGCGAACACCCAGAAATTTAAAACCAATTACCCCAAACAGCACGATGATCAAGTTCATGACCACTGCCAGAATGGGCCTTCGAAGACTTAGTTCTGCCAGATTCATGATTATGGATTCAATATTTTACCAATGGTGATGGGGGCGTCGGGTCTAACGCTAAGCAAACCGGTTGTTACTATTGTGTCGCCGGCCGCAATTCCTTCTATAATCTGTACCCGATCGGCCGTTCTAGAACCCGTCTTTATGTCGGTGAATACTGCAATACCTCCCTTGTAGAGAATTACTTTTTTTCCGCGAGCTTGTGGTAAGATGGCTTGCGTAGGAATCAAGATAGCATTGGGGTCAGGATCAAAACCAATACTAACCTTGGCAAAACTTCCAGGAAGTAGCGATGGGTTCTTGCTTTCTACGCGGGCTCGTACTTGCAAGCTCCTGCTATTTTCGGTCACCCTCGATTCTGTAGCTACAATCCGCGCCGTCATAGAGTCGTTGCTTCCTTCGAAACGAAAACGAACAGATTGTCCGTTTCGAATCTTTCCTACATATTTTTCTGGAATAGAAAAATCGAGTTTCAGCTGGTCAGTCTGATTAATAACAGCAATAACCGTGGTAGGATTTACATAAGCCCCGTTACTAATATTGCGAAGTCCTAGTTTGCCACTGAACGGAGCTCTGATCTCCGTTTTTTCGAGACTGGTTTTAATGATGCCGATATCTGCCTTTAAGCTATTGACTTGTAAAAGACTAATGTCGTAGTCTTGTTGGCTGATGCCCTGAATCTTTAATAATTGAGCCTGTCTTTTTTCTGTTTGTTGTGCCAGTTGCAGTTGTATTTCTAGTTTATTGAGTTGTGCCACCAGGTCGGCATCATTTAGTTTGGCCAATAAACTTCCTTTAGCTACATTTTTTCCTTCCTCGATAGGAAGTTGTATAATTCGTCCGGCTATTTCTGGATGAATCTCTACCGATTCGCTGGCTACAATGGTGCCGGGTACTTCTATGATTTCGGCATAAGCCGTGGGTTGGGCAATAAATAGATCAACTTTGAGTGGCTTATTTTTTTCACCGACTCCCATAGTAGGAGGCGATTTCTTTGCAGGCTCACCACAGCTAAGAACCGTAAGTAGGGAGAGGGGCAATGCCCAGGGTAAGACATGTTTTCTCATGAAGGCAAATTGGTTAATAAAGATAGCGTTGTTAGGTCAAACAACACCTGCTAATTAGACGATAAAAACCTGATTATCTTTCGCTACTGCCACTCACGGACACGCTTTTTTTGAGCTCACGGGCCTGTTCTTGTAAATGTTGCATATCGCTGCCCAGCAGGGTCATGTGCCCCATCTTTCTACCGGGTTTACTGATCTTTTTTTCGTATAAGTGTACGGTGAGTCCTTCGGTGGATGCCACTTGGGCCATTCCATGGTAATGGGCGGTCCCGGTGACACCTGATCCGACCAGATTTATCATGACCGAGGGGTTACGCATGCGGGTCGACCCCAGGGGCAGTGACAGTAAAATGCGCCATAACATATCGAACTGCGATGAGTCTATAGCTTCGATGCTGTGATGTCCACTATTGTGTACACGGGGTGCAGTTTCATTAACCAGCAGCTGGTCTTGTTGGTCTAGAAACATTTCTACTGCAAAAAGACCGGGCGATCGAAACTCTTGCACAACTTGCAAGGCAATTTGGGTAGCATGGGTGGCAATCGAAGGATCGACTTGTGCCGGACAAAGTTGGTAGTCAAGTAGGTTGAGTGTAGGATCAAAGCACATCTCTACCAAGGGGTACACAGCCGTTTCTTTTTTTTGGTTTATGGCAACCATTACGGCTAATTCTTTCTTTATGGGTACCATTCTTTCGAGCACAGCCGGTGCGTCAAATCCCTTGCTTAGTTCTGTGGCGTCTTTAATTACCTGTACGCCTTTTCCGTCGTATCCGCCTTCGCCGATCTTATGCACGGCGGGTAAAAAGGGAATATGTTGTAGAAGATCGTTTTGCGTTTGCGTTATTACGAAATCAGCTGTGGGAATCTGGTGCTCTTGGTAATAGGCTTTTTGCGCGATCTTATTTTTAATAAGACGCAATACGCGGGGTTCTGGAATTACGACAACCCCTTCGCCAGCCAATTTCTCTAGGGCTTCAATATTGACCTGTTCTATCTCGATGGTAATGCAGTCCAGCGATTTTCCAAACGCATATACATCGTCGAAATTTCGAATATCGCCCAGCGTAAAGTAGTCACACAAGGGAGCGGCCGGGCATTCCGGATCGTTCTCTAGTACATGGGTTTGTACTTCATAGGGTTTCGCCGCTTGCAATAGCATTCGGCCCAGTTGTCCTCCGCCTAAAATACCCACCTTTAACATGGCTCAAAGATAGCGTCAAAGCCAGCTTCCTTGCCGAGCAGTGCATCAATTTTCTTTATTTTTGTAGTATGAATGCTTCAACGCTTGCTTCGCAAACTTCAGCTCCATCGACGGCCGAGGATTTTCTTCCACTTGAAGGCACCGACTACGTCGAGTTTTATGTAGGTAATGCTAAACAGGCCGCTCACTATTACATGAGTGCCTTTGGCTTTCAGGCATTGGCCTACGCCGGTCCAGAGACTGGGGTTAAAGACCGCGCCAGTTACGCCGTTCGACAGCATAAGCTCACCTTCGTGCTTACCACAGCGCTGCGCCCCGATCATCCAATTGCTGATCATGTGCACCGACATGGAGATGGAGTTAAGTGCCTTTCACTGCGTGTACCAGACGCTACTCATGCTTGGCAAGAGACTATGCGAAGAGGTGCCAAAAGTTACATGGAACCTACTAAATTAAGTGACGCGCAAGGGGAGGTGGTGCTGAGTGGAATCCACACTTATGGAGACACCGTACATCTTTTCATTGAACGAAAAAATTATCAAGGAGTCTTTATGCCAGGGTATCGTGCCTGGTCTAATCCTGATTTTGCTCCCACCGACTGCGGGCTGCTTTATGTAGACCACTGCGTGGGTAATGTGGGGTGGAATCAGATGAATCCCTGGGTCAAATTTTATGAAGAGGTGATGGGCTTTAAGAACATTCTAACCTTCGACGATGAGGATATATCTACGGAGTATTCTGCACTCATGAGTAAAGTGATGAGCAGTGGAAATGGATTTGTGAAATTTCCGATCAATGAGCCTGCAGAAGGAAAGCGAAAAAGTCAAGTCGAAGAGTTTTTAGAGTTTTATAATGGAGAAGGATGTCAACACGTGGCTATGGCCACCAACGATATTGTCAAGACCGTTAGAGAGCTGATGAGCCGAGGGGTTGAGTTCTTAAAAGTTCCTACCACTTATTACGATGATTTGCTAGACCGAGTAGGTACTATTGATGAAGATCTGGCTCCTCTTCGAGAGCTTGGCATACTGGTAGATCGAGACAATGAAGGATACCTGTTACAGTTGTTCTCGAAGCCCGTTGAGGATAGGCCCACGTTGTTTTTTGAAATTATACAGCGTAAAGGGGCCAAGAGTTTTGGCAAAGGAAATTTTAAGGCCTTGTTCGAAGCTATTGAGCGGGAGCAAGAAGCCAGAGGAAATTTCTAATCAGTTGCATTTCTTTCGTCGTGTACTTTAAACTGTCTCTATGAGTTTATCCCGCTCCGCATTGCTTTGTTGTCTTACGGGCATCTTGTTGGGGACGGGGTTTTTATTAGTTTTTTCCGGTCCGGTACAGGCGCAATCTTCGTATGGTATCTACAGAGGAGGAACCACCTATTATTCGTTTATCGATTATCAGCGCAGCTTTTCTCGTCCCCAAGAGGCTCTATTGCGTAAAGTTGATACGCTAAAGAAACAATTTGCCGCCAAGAAGCTAAACTGGCCCGCCAATTATATCTACATACGTTCTTTTAAATATGATAGTCAGCTCGAAGTCTGGGTAAAGCAACGACCTGCCGATTCGTTTCGCCTTTTTAAGGTCTATCCGGTGTGTGCCTTAGCTGGTTCGCTGGGGCCCAAACGCATGCAGGGAGATTTTCAAGTACCCGAAGGATTTTACTATATCAATGAATTTAACCCTAATAGTAATTATTATCTTTCCTTGGGGCTTAACTATCCCAATGCGAGCGATAAAGTGTTGAGCGATTCCTTAAAGCCCGGAGGAGAGATCTATATACATGGAAGTTGTGTTACTGTAGGTTGTATCCCTATTACTGACCAGCAGATTGATGAATTGTATGTGCTGGCGGCCTATGCCCGCGAACAAGGGCAACATTATATTCCCGTTCATATTTTTCCTTGTCGCTACGACGTTCCTAAGAGTGTCGCTTATCTGAACGACCTTACTAAAGATGATCCTAAGCTTAAAGATTTTACCGATCAGTTAAAGGATGCCTACACCTACTTTGAAAAGACTAAACGATTACCCATTGTTATGATTACCGATGATGGGCGCTATCATGTCAATGAGGCAAAGAGCCTCGTTGCACCCAAAGGTTTTGTGACCAATTCAATACCGGCTTTGGAGCAAAAGGGGCTTGGGGCTTCTAAAGTGGCTCCGCCCCGCAAGGTACGTCAGCTGGGGAGCGTTCCGGATTTTGTGGATCAATGGCCGCGCTATCCGGGTGGCGCCGAGGCCTTTTCCCAATTTTTAGAGAAAGTGTCGGCAACCGTTGCAGGCCATTTGCCCTCTGGCATAACAAGAGCTTTTATACAAGTGGAGTTTGTGGTAGATAAAGACGGAGTTCCGGTTAACTTTACCGTAGTGCGTGGATTGCCAGATGCAGTTGTGCTTCATCAAAAGCTGATCGAGGAGTTAGAGGCGATGCCATCTTGGAGTCCTGCATTATTGGCCAAAAAGCCGGTTCCTAAAAAAATGCTGCAAACTTTAACGATCGATTCTAAATAAGTGACTATGTCAATTAACCGAAAGGTCCAGACACTGGACGAGTTTACCATTCAGCAGTTGCGAGATTTTCCGCAGGCAACCGGGGAGCTGTCTAATTTGCTTCGAAATATTGGTCTTGCCGCTAAAAGGGTTAATGTAGAAGTTAATAAAGCAGGGCTCGTGGATATTTTGGGCGATGCCGGCACCGTTAATGTACAGGGAGAAAAAGTAAAGAAGCTCGATGTCTTTGCCAATGATCAATTCATTAAGGTCTTGCAACATGGTATCAGTTGTGCAGGTATCGCCAGCGAAGAGCTTGATGATTTTGTAGCCTTCGATGACGAAAAAAGTATACACTCCAAGTATGTCTGTTTATTTGATCCTCTTGATGGTAGTGGCAATATTGATGTGAATGTCTCTATCGGTACCATCTTTGGCGTTTATCGTCGGGTTACGCCAGTGGGAACGGTGGTTACAAAAGAAGATTTTCTACAGCCCGGTAGCAGTCAGGTGGCTGCCGGTTACGTAGTATATGGCTCTTCGACGATGCTTGTTTATGCTACCCGACGCGGCGTAAATGGGTTTACTCTCGATCCATCCATTGGGGAGTGGACGCTCAGTCATCCGGATATTCGCTGTCCCGAAAAAGGAAAGATTTATTCAGTTAACCATGGTAGCTTTTTTGAATTTACCAAAGGGGTCCAATCGTATATCACGGCTTGTCAGCAAAAAAGCAAGGAGCAGGGTGGGCCGCTTCGGCAACGTTATGTAGGCAGTATGGTCGCCGATGTGCATCGCAATCTAATCAAAGGGGGCATCTTTATGTATCCGGGTACCACCAGTAGGCCCGATGGAAAGCTCCGGTTACTATACGAGTGTAATCCCTTTGCTTTTATTATTGGGGTGGCAGGTGGAAAGGCTACGAATGGAAAGATTCGTACCCTCGATATTGTTCCTGCTTCGCTGCATGAGCGTTGTCCTTTTTTTGTAGGCAGTAAACTGATGATGGAAGAATTAGAAGCGCATTTATCGTAATATGAATAATACGATTATCCAAGTCGATCATCTTGTTAAGCGCTATGGAGCGCTTGAGGCGGTGTCTGGCATTAGTTTCTCGGTTAAAAAAGGAGAGATCTTTGGTTTGCTCGGGCCTAATGGAGCTGGCAAGTCTACTACCTTAGAAATTATTGAAACCCTCCGTTCTAAAACAGCAGGAGAAATTAAGGTGGGAGGATTTTCGCTAGATGAAGCCCCCTCTGAGATTAAAAAGATCATAGGGGTGCAGTTGCAAAGTAGTGGGTATTTTCCTGGGCTTAACCTAGTACAGTTAATTGAACTTTTTGCCGGATTGTATAACTGTACGGTCGATCCCATGCAATTGTTGATGCAGGTTAATCTCCAAGATAAAGCCAAGGCAAAGGTCAAGGAGTTGAGCGGAGGACAGCGTCAGCGGTTTTCTGTGGCCACTACACTTATCAATCAACCTCATGTGATCTTTTTGGATGAGCCCACCACAGGCCTTGATCCACAAGCCCGTCGCAGTCTATGGGAGACCATCCGAACGATAAACCAGCAGGGTACCACGATAGTGCTCACCACCCATTATCTCGACGAGGCAGAGTATTTGTGCGATCGGGTTGCTATTATGGATGCCGGTAAAATCATTGCGCTAGATGCACCTTCTAAATTGATCGACGATCTGATCGCCACTGGCTTTGAACGAAAAAAAGAAATCAAGTTGGCTAATCTCGAAGATGTTTTTATACATCTTACTGGTCATTCGCTGCGGGAAGATTGACTTCGGCTGCTAAAAAAATACTTCCAATAATTAGGATTAGATCTTGTGGGTCTGCCACTGTTTTTGCTGCGACCAGTGCTTCGTTAACCGACGGATAAGAGTGACCTGCTAGTCCCGCGTTAGTTGCCAGTCGCTGTAGTTCGTCTACGGGAAGCGCTCTGGGCAGTTGTGCCTTTGTAAAGTAGTAAATAGCGTCTTTGGGCAACAATGAAAGCATCGATTCGATCGATTTATCTTTGACCACTCCAACAATAAGATGTAATTGCCGATGAGGGGTTTGCCGTAGTTGTTGTAGTACTTGCCGAACGCCCGCTTCGTTGTGAGCTACATCGATTATGACAGTGGGATGTTCACCGATCTTTTGCCATCTTCCTCCCAGCCCAGTTAGGCGCCGTGTAGAACGAAGGCCTGCCGCTATGGCTTGTTCATCAATAGGCCATCCCATCTCTTGTAATTGTGCGATCGATTCCAGTACGGTCAATACATTTTTTGTTTGATAAATGCCGGGCAGGTCTAAAGTATAGCTGACCGGTGCTTGTTTTTCTCTTGCGACGTTAACCAGAAGTGTGTCGTTGATCCATTCATAGTCTAGCAGCGTAATTTTTTTACTAGCCATACGCAGCGGTGCTTTTTCGATCCGTGCCTTTTCTATAAAAACGGGTAGTGTCAGGTCAGTAGCCTCTCCGATAATAACAGGCACTGAAGGCTTGATGATACCTGCTTTCTCGGCTGCAATCTTCTCCAACGTATCTCCTAGCAGCTGCATATGATCCCAATCGATATTAGTGATTACCGACAGTACAGGGTAAATCACATTGGTACTGTCTAGCCTTCCTCCCAACCCGGTTTCAATAACGGCGACATCCACCTTTTCTTTGGCAAATTGTTCAAAGGCCATAGCAACGGTCACTTCGAAAAAACTGGGCTCTATCTTTTCTATTATCGGTTGCAGCCGCTCAACAAGGTCTATGATCTGTTGCTGGGAGATCATATTTCCGTCGATCTTGATCCGTTCGCGAAAATCATAGAGGTGAGGAGACGTGTATAGCCCTGTTTTGTAACCAGCCGCTTGCAAAATCGAAGCAAGCATATGGCTTACCGATCCTTTTCCATTGGTCCCGGCTACATGAATCGTTCGTATCCGTTGCTGAGGATGGCCCAGTGCATCGCACAAGGCGATTGTATTAGAGAGATCTTTTTTATAGGCAGCTGCACCAATCCGGCTGAACATTGGAAGTTTCGAAAAAAGATAGTGGAGCGTTTGCTGGTAGTCCATCACGTTATCGCTATCGGTCACTTAATTGATGCGGAAATTAAATTGAACCGTAACCATCGATTCATGGTCAGATGCATCAAAGCGCATTTTTTCCAAGTAGCGAACGATGGCTTGTTTATACGCGTTGCCGGTGGTAGAAGATCCTTTGGCTAGGCCGATCAATTTGCCCGAGCCATCGGGGGCCACCAGAATATTGGCATAGATGGTAGCTTTGTTTAAGTCGCCCTCAAAAGCATACGACCGCACGATCTTTCGATCTCCCCTTGTTACCCTCGGTCCCACACCCAGGCCAGCCCCCGTACCCGTTCCACCTCCAAGGCCACCGCCACTTCCGCCTCCGGTACCATCCCCGTCTCCCGCGCCCAGCCCGTTGCCTCTTCCGCCGGTTTGCTCAAATGGGTCGGTGGCTCCGCCCCCAGTGGCGGTTCCTGCATTTGCCTTGCCCATTACTGCTCTGGGTTGAGGAGGGGAGGGTGTCTTAACTACTGGTACGGGCTTCGTAGTAGCACTGGTTGGTTTTATCTTTTTTTTATCTGGTCGGATAGTTTTAGTAACTGGTAAGGATGCAGAAGAACTGTTTTCATCCGATTCGGTACTAGCTGCCGGCTCGGGCGTGCCTGGTGCCATAGGTGCTTCTGCAGCCCTTCCCGCCGCTTCGGAAGCCATGGTAGTTTGACCGCCACCTCCACCGCCATCGTTTTCGGCAGGCGGGTCTGGAGGCCAGTTGACCTCTACCTCTACGCTACTTTGAGAAGGGGTTGGTTCAAATACAGGAATCTTCCACCGTAAAAAGAAGAGCAGCAACCCAATGGCAAGGGCCGCAGCCGCCGTAATGACGGTGGCTCTGTTGGTGGAATTATGCGAAAAGGGCAGTGCCATCAATGTAAGATTATCAGTGTAAGATTATGCAGTTAACGGCTAAGCTAGTTTATTATGGGGTCGGGGTGCTCAATAAGTTGTTAAATAATGTTGGTTTAGTGGGCAAAGTCTTTTTCAAACTGCCCTCGTATACGTTCGATTGGGGGGTTAAAATAACCAAAGCGCAAGGTCGGAAACTCGGCTCTTAGTTCTTGCTGCATGGCTTTTACACCCATACAGTCTCCTGTATCAGTTATGCCGATCTTACCCAAATACCAATCGGGGTCGATATTAAAATTGCGCCATTGGATCATCTTAAGCCCGGTCTCCAAAATTAATTTTCTGAGCGCTTCGTATTCGGCAATCGAATCTGTCATACCCGGAAAAACAAAATAATTTATGGAGGTCCATCCGCCAAAGGAGGTCATGACCTTTAAGCTCTCAATGATGTCTTCGAATTGGTAATTATTTGGCCGGTAATACGGCATGTAGATCTCTCTTCTGGCCGAATTGGTACTAACACGAATGGAGTTCAGTCCGACTTTGCATAGCTGACGAACCGCATCGGGATTCGATCCATTAGTATTGATATTGATGCTTCCTTTCGACGTATGTTTTCTAATCTCGATAATCGATTCACGGATTGTTTCCCACATTAACAAAGGTTCTCCCTCGCATCCTTGTCCAAAACTGATAATAGGAAAGGGAGCTGTTTCTAGATGAGGTACGGTAAACTCAACGATCTCTTCGGCGCTGGGTTTAAACTGCAAACGATCTTGCGTAGATACGATAGGCTCTTCGTCGGGTTGCAACGAAATGCATCCCACGCAATTGGCATTACAGGCCGGAGATACGGGAACAGGGCATTCCCATCTTCCAAGCGAAAAATTGCGGGCTGCCGGACATTGGTAGGTCTGACAGCAATTTTT
Source organism: Chitinophagaceae bacterium (assembly GCA_947458335.1). Classification (GTDB taxonomy): domain Bacteria; phylum Bacteroidota; class Bacteroidia; order Chitinophagales; family Chitinophagaceae; genus JJ008. The sequence continues at coordinate 22,504 of CANGYW010000003.1, forward strand.
CATAAGATGGGTTACAAGCCGGTTGTGCGGATAAGCCTTTAGTAATTGTTCGGTGCCTTTATTGATCTGTTCTTGGTCGTATCCGTCGCAGTCTTGTCTTATATCGGGCTCTATTCGAGTAGCAGGCACATAAAATTTTTCGTCGTTCCAGCCCACAGCCGTGTAACAGAACAATGGCAGCGTAGGAGCATCCACAGCCGTTTCGTAAGCGGCCAGGTAAAAACCGGTATGCGCGGGTGGAATAAAAGCTGCGACAGCCCATCCTTTATCACAAAGACGCATTTCGCCGGTAGTAACGTCAATGCCAATTCCCCTTCGGCCGGGAAGTTCGTACAGCGATCCCCCTTGCGGAAGTTCGATCCAGTCCTCATCGGGTACAGGAACCGCATCCCAACCGGTACGCCCGGTTACATAGAGAGTACGGTCCTCAAAGATCTTCCCATTGGCATCGGAGTAGAGTAGGTAGGGCGAGGGCATTTAGGCGGCTTTTATTTTTTGTTGGCAATGGGCATTGAAATCGGCGACCTCCTTGTCATCGATAAAACTATTTTTTTCGATGAGATGCTGCATCAGCTGGTTCGATCTCAGGTCAATGGTTAGCAGGTTGTCTTTTACAATCACTTGTGCTATTTTGTTCCATTCAAATTTTTTTCGGGGAAAGGAGGGATAGTCGATGCCTGGCTCGCTAAATGTAACACGTAAGGGGCGCAACGAGATCTTGTAGAGGAAAAAGAGGATTAGTAATAGAACGCTGGTCTTATAAAAACCACCCACTATCCAGGCATAGCACGAAAAGATATAGAACAGGGTAAGATCGCTATAGTGGAATATTTTCTTTTTAGCCCATAGTCTATTGAGCAGAAGAAGTATAATGGGCAAGATCAGGCCGTTGAATAATAATTTTTTTTGCTGGTCGCCACCCATCGAAATAGCGATGTAGATGAGTGTAGCCTCATTGAGTGCCACGATCCACCAGCTCAGTGTCTGGTACTGCTTTTTTTTAGTGTTGATAAGGGAAAGCGAGAAATTGTCGAAGGGGTTTTGCATGCAGCCATCAGCGATTAGCGCTGGAGAGCAAGTTACAAAGTTTAAGCAGAAGTCGGGCGGCCACATTGGCGTTCCATTCATTGTCGCTGACTCCCACTTCCGAAAGATCGAAGCCGATCAAAGTACGACCGCTGTCGATGATACCAGAAAATAAAAGATAGAGCTCTTCGAGCTGAAATCCTCCCGGGACAGGGGTGCCGGTATCTGGGCAAAGGCTTCGTTCCAATCCATCAATATCGAAACTGATATATACCTGTGGCGGGAGCGCGGCAATAATCTCTTGAGCGGTCTGGTACCAGCTTTGTCCTCTGAGTTGTCGTTGTCTGATCTCTTTATCGAAGTAAGTTTGTACACGACCCTTACTTTGTTTGATGTAGTCGAATTCTTCTTGGCTGTAGTCACGCACGCCGATCTGTATGAGTTTTTCGATCTGAGGAATATCGCGTAAGGCGTTGTACATGATGCCTGCATGCGAATAGTGAAATCCCTCGTACGTATCTCTGAGATCACAGTGTGCATCGATTTGCAGAATTCCGAAACTCCCTTTGATCTCTGCCAGGGCCTTCATGTAGCCCAGCGGGGTACTATGATCGCCACCAAGCAGCCCGACCAATTTGTCTTGAGCCAACAACGACCGAGTTTGCTCATATACCCACTGGTTAAGCATGGCACCCCCCTCATTGACCTCGCGAAGACTTTTGGTCATAAACTGGTTATCTTTTACATCATCCCCTTTAGAGATGTAATCGATATAGAGTTCGGCTTCTCTTCGTAGATAGTCACTCTTCATCAAGATCTTCTTGTCGCAAGGCTTTAGGTAGAATCCTTTCTTCCATTCGTCGGGCATCTCTTCGTCATAGATGTCCATGTGGTGACTGGCCTTTAAGATGCTTTCGGGAGCGCGCGCTGTTCCGGCGCCATAGCTGACAGTCACTTCCCAGGGTACGGGCATCACGATTAGTCTTGCGTCCTCTTCGTTGGTGGGTAGCCCAAAAAGATTATAATTGGGATTGCTGACGCAATTTGGATTGTGCAGGGAAAGGTCCTTCATACAAGGTTTGCCAGTCTATTGGCGCGGCAAGTTACTATCAAATTTTTCGGAGACAAAAAAAACCGCAAAAAACTCAGGGACGGCTTAGCGCGCGCAGGTGTGAGACGTGAGAGGCTACCGCCAACCGAACTCGGGGATACTCGAGATAGGGGATATTAAATTCTCGGCAGGTTTCTCTTATAATCTTGCTGATTGCCGGGTAATGGACATGCGAGATGCGGGGAAAGAGGTGATGCTCGATCTGAAAGTTTAAGCCTCCAAGCCACCACGAAAGAAAGCGATTATGGGTAGCGAAGTTGGCTGTCGTCTTAAGTTGGTGTACCGCCCATTCGTCCTCTATAGCGGGTCCGTTTTTCTCGGCATCAATAAAGATGGTTCCCTCTACGGTATGCGCTAACTGAAAAACGATACTCAGCACAAACCCGGTAAAAAGGCTAAATGCCAAAAAGCCCCATACCCAATTGGTGATGCCCACCAAATAGATGGGTAACACAACAAAAAGAAAGAGGTGCAGCAACTTGAAACCCCAAAAGCTAAGATGATCCCGTAGTGTCATGGGCTGGATGCTTACTCCTCCTATCCGACGAGTAAAGTATTTACGGTAATCAGTAAAGAAGATCCACCATAGATAAAGCAGCGAGTAGGCTGCCCAAAAATACCAATGTTGAAATCGGTGGATCTTATAGTACGTCTGGGATTGACACAGGCGTAGTAAGGGGCGGGCCTCAATGTCATCATCCACTCCTTCGATATTGGTATAGGTGTGGTGGATGATATTGTGCTTGCTCTTCCACATAAAATTATTGGCCCCCAGTAGATTGAGGGTTAACCCTGCTAATTTATTGACCCATTTACGGCTGCTAAAAGAACCGTGTATACCATCGTGCATAATATTGAAACCAACAGCTGCAGTTAATCCGCCTAGTAATAGGCATTCAGCAATGGCCAAGAAGGTGGCTGGTGTAAAAAACACAAGGTGAATGTAGAGCGCTATGTATCCTGCCAGCAATAAGAATGCTTTGCTGTACAATCGCCAGTTGCCAGTGCTCTTCTGTTTGGCATTTTCGAAATAGGCATTGATCCTTTTTTTTAATTCTGCATGAAAGGTCGTAGAGGCGTTTATTAGTTCGTCTTTAGAAGGCAATGAAGCAGTGCCAAGAAATTTGGGTAGTGACATGTAAAGAAGGGTTAGTACGTAGTGAAGATAAACTATTGGACGAAATGCAATCAGGTTTCGTTTTGAATCAACGCATCAAAACTGTTAATTCCGATCTTTTTAACAGATAAAAAGCCCTCTCCGTAAGAGACCCCGATCTTTTTTCCCATCAACCGGGCTCGTGATGTGATGCCCTCTAAAAAACCGGGGGCTGAGATATAGGTTTGAGCTTCACCTGATGTGTTGTTCGGATCGTGGAATTGCGAGCGATAGGCCAAAATGGATTGCATCTTAAGGTCAAACGACTTGCTAATGTCAACTATAAAATCAGGCTCTATGTATCGGTCTTGAATGTAATGAAAAACATAAGCGGGACGCCAGCGAGCTTGAGAGGCGCCGGCTTCATCATGTGTTATAATTTTTGAAAGTCCTGCTAGAAAGCAACTTTCCTCTACCAGTTGTGCAGCTCTACCATGGTCGGGATGACGATCTTGGGGTGCATTAGCCAGCACTATCGACGGTTTGTATTTGCGGATCGCTGTAATTACTTTACGTTGATGCAACTCGTTGTTTTCGAAAAAGCCGTCTTTAAAGCAAAGATTCTCCCTGGCACTTACACCCATTATCATAGAGGCGGCAGCAGCCTCTTCGTATCGGCTAGTTACGGTTCCTCGCGTGCCAAGCTCTCCTTCGGTTAGGTCGACGATTGCTACTGATTTTCCTTTCTTGATCTCGCTGATCAAAGTGCCGGAACAGCTGAGCTCAACATCATCGGGGTGGGCCCCAAAGGCCAGTATATCTACTTGCATACATAAAATTTTATCGACGGTAGGGGTTATAGTACCAAGATCCGTCAATTTCGCGAACAATGTTCTCTATGTCTCGATCCGTTCTGTTTTGAGCCAGGTTCCAATCTTGTTTGAGATTCCCTCCAAAGAAAAAGGCGATGGTCTGATAAAGCCTCGCATTAATGGTGCCTTTGAACTCTTTGAGAATTTCGTAGCAGTTATTACCGGTTTGTCGGTTGATGAGTTTCATCAAGATCTTACCTTGGTAGACAGACAAATTAGTGAGCGGCTCGGTGAATTGATCGCGCAATTCTTTTTCGCGGGTCTTAATTACGTTGCGGCGATCTTTTTTAGATCGCACATTCTCTAGTTCTACATTGATCTGGTTGATAGTGGAGCCTGCTAGGCGTGCATAGGGGTAGGTAACGTAAACAGCATTCCGCAACCGGTTCCAGGCAGCAATATGTTTACTTAATTGTTGGGGACTTAGATTCGATACCCAGGCCATTTCTTCTTCTCGGTAGCTAACTACTTCATTCTTGTACCAAATGGCCGGTACCATAATGGTGTCATGGGGTCCCCACCGTTTCATGCGCTCAGCAAGTGGCGGAATGGGTAATATACTGTCGGCGGCCACAACGGGTACGGTTGGGTGTTGGGCTTGTGCAGCTAAGCAGGTGCTCAGCACGAGGAGTAGCCATCCCCCAATATAGTATCTGCGGTGCCCTTTTTTCATATTAGGAAGAAGGCTGGCTGGTGCGGGCCAAGCGAATTCTGCGCGCCATGCTAATGAGTAAACCAATGGCAGTAATCCACACGCCGTACCAAAGCAGTTTGATGAATGGATATTTATAGGCCTTTAGTGTAACATATTGCAAAAGGGCGTCACTTTCTTTGATGCCTAGCTCAATGGTGCCATCTTCGAGTAAAACGCGCTGCAGTTGTACGATCATTCCTTCTGAAGTAATTGTGTCTGGTATAGCGATCCACTGTCCTTTTGCTGCGGCTCCTCTGAGCGTTAGCTGGTAAGAGCTGCCTGTGGAGGATTGAATGGTGAGTGGCAATTCATAGAGCCTGCCATCCTTTCCAAAAAGATCGTCGGGTATATCTTTGCGCACCTTGGGTAATCCTATTATCATAACGCCCTTAGAGTAGAAAAGGGAATCGCCGCTCATTCGGGCATAGGTTACAAAGCGACTGGTGTCTACTGCATTTTCGGGATTGGGAATCGACGTGATGTAGGTAAAGATATCATGGCTCCAGTAATGGCGTGCATCGGGGTTGGCCATTAGCCCTTCATTTCCTTTATAATTTACAAAGGCGTTAGGCATCAGTAAAAATGAATCTGACCCATTCTTGCTGGCAAACCGAATCTTGTAATACCAGAGTTGTTTTTTGGGATGCGCGGAATCACCGATGTAGGTGAGCGTATAGTTCGCCATATTGACCGGCATATCTTTGATGAGGGTCAAATTCTCGCGGGGATTCTCTCCCTCTGCCAGTGGGGCGGGGATACCATCAATATTGTTCGAGATAATCTCTTTGTTAGAAGAGGAGATAAAGATGCCCAACAGCACCATGGCAAAACCTACGTGTGCGACAGAGCCACCTGCATTCTTTAACTGGCCGTTGGCACCAACCCATATGTACGACAAGTTAGCTACCAGGGCGTAGAGGCTCAGCAATACGGCCAACCAAATTGATACTTCGAATACGGGTCCTTTACGCGTATAATCAATACCAATCAGCCAGGCAAACAAGCCAAAAAGCACCAGGGTGATCAGCAGGGGGAGCAACATTTTTTTCCAGAAAAAAGAAGACTCCGTGCGACGATATTTAAAGTATTGGGTAAAGGCAGTAAGCAGCGCAACTATAATAGCTACGTAGATCTGAATACTATTGTAAGAGAACTCTACATCTTCGGGCGGGGCTAGATTGGTGCCGAATAATTTATTGAAAACAGGAAGAGAGGTTTGTCCAATAATGACCAGCGCAGATAAAAAGAAAAGCAGCGACCCGATGAACATCCAAAATTCTCGGCTACTGACCTCTTCTTCTTTTTGTGGACTGGGAATCTGCTTGTAGCGAATAGCGAGCCATCCGAGGGAGGGAAGGGCAAATACACTTACAAAGGCTAGTAACTGCCAGTTCATACCCAGGTCAGTAAATGCATGTACGGAGGTTTCTCCAAGTATGCCGCTTCGGGTCAAAAAGGTGGAGTAAAGAATAAAGAGAAATCCCAAAATAAAAAACAAGTACGTAGCCCTGAGTGAGTGCTGTGTGGATTTATAGATGAGTAAGGTGTGCAATCCGGCTACCCCAATCATCCATGGAACCAATGAGGCGTTTTCTACCGGATCCCAGGCCCAGTACCCTCCAAAACTGAGCGATTCATAAGCCCACATACCACCCATCATAATCCCTACGCCTAGCACGGCAGTTGAGAAAAGGGCCCAAGGAAGCGCCTCTGCTGCCCATCCTCCGTAATTTTTTTTCCATAGTCCGGCAATCGCATAGGCAAAAGGAATAATGGTAGAGGCAAAACCCATAAATAAAACGGGTGGATGAATGACCATCCAATAGTTCTGAAGTAGGGGATTTAGATCGTTACCATCTTTGATGCTGCTGAGGTAATCGGGTCGAAGGGGTTGTGTAATATCAAAATTAAGATGCAGGGCAGGGGCATTATCTAGAACGCCACTATCGCGCAGCAAGATAAACGGATTGGATCCCATCTTCCATCCAAATATGTACAGACCGGTAATCATGGTAGTCAGCGCAAACTGCGCCAGACTTAGTACGCTCATAACCGGTGCGCGCCACTCAGTTTGTTTGCGTAATAATACTAGCCCTAGTATGCTGTGACAGGTCATCCACAATAAAAAACTTCCTTCTTGTCCTTCCCAAATAGCAGCTAGCAGGTATTTGAATTCAAGCGAGCGGCTGCTGTGCTTCCAGGCATAGTGGTACTCGAATAGATGCTGTTGCAGCAAATAGATCAAAAGAGCAAAAATGCCAAATACGGCAACCGATTGTGTGGTAAAGGCTATTCGACCCAGCCGCAACCAAGATGCCTGGTCTTCTAGCGGTCGAGTGGCACGGGCAAACGAAAAAATAGCCACGGCGGCTGCCACCAGCGATAGCACGATCAAAAAATTTCCTAACTGTCCGTAGATAAGATGCTCACCGGTGTAGCTCATGAGAGGGTTTTAGTTGGTGGGATCAGCCATGCGGGGATCAGCAATGGTGCCAGGATGCGATTTACCCTGCGCCTCTGCTTCTTTGTATTTCGAGGGGCACTTAGTTTGTATCTCTTCGCATTCGAACTGTCCTTCTTTGTACTTGCCTTTGAGTACGATCTTTTCGCTCATCTCGAGATTGTCTGGCTTGGCACTGTGATAGACCACTTTTACCGAGGCGCCCAGTGAGTCAACAGCGGTAAAGCTTAGGTAATTTGGATTATTGAGCGCATCGTATTCGATGGGGGCCGATTTGTCGAGTTTAGCCATCAAGTGAACGAATTTGCCAGACTTTTCTTTGGCTGTATCGATTGTGTCGTAGGTGCTGGTGGTATTAGTAAAACTGATCAGTACGGCTATGCTGACCGCAATCAGCACCAGTAAGACAATATGCAGCTTTTTCATAGTCCAAAAATTCTTGGCAAAGGTAGGTCAATTTGGCCTCTGCCTGGGTCGGAACGCGCCTCTGAATCGTTAAAATTCAGGTACGTTATGCGGGTTGGCGCCTTATCTTTGCAAAACTAACACTTGTTTGCTTCTAAACCCGAACATATGCAGTTTCAGCTTACCGAAGAACAATTGATGATTCAGCAGGCCGCCCGCGATTTTGCCCGCCAACAATGCCTGCCCGGCGTAATCGAGCGAGACGAGAAACAACAGTTTCCCAAAGAGCAGATCTTGCAGCTGGCCGATCTGGGCTTTATGGGAATGATGGTGGATCCTGCCTATGGCGGAGCTGGCCTCGACACGGTCAGTTATGTATTGGCCATGGAAGAGATCAGTAAGGTTGATGCCAGTACCAGTGTGTGTATGAGCGTCAATAATAGTTTGGTCTGTTATGGGTTGCAGGAGTTTGGAACCGAGCAGCAAAAGCAGCAATATTTAACTCCACTGGCTCGCGGAAAAAAAGACGATGACTTATACATAGGCGCCTTTATGTTGAGCGAGCCAGAGGCCGGCAGTGATGCCACTTCTCAACGCACAACAGCAGAGGACAAAGGAGATTATTATTTGTTGAACGGTACCAAGAACTGGATCACCAATGGTGGAACAGCCTCGGTGTATCTGGTAATGGCGCAGACTGACCCCTCTAAGGGTTCAAGGGGTATCAATTGCTTGATCGTAGAGAAAAACTGGCCCGGCGTTGTGGTGGCAGCCAAAGAAAATAAGATGGGAATCAGAGCTAGTGATACCCACACGGTCATGTTCAATGATGTAAAAGTTCCGAAAGAAAATAGGATAGGGGCCGATGGGTTTGGGTTTACGTTTGCCATGAAGACCTTAGCCGGTGGTCGCATTGGTATCGCTGCGCAAGCACTTGGTATTGCCAGTGGTTCACTCGAATTTTCGACTGCTTATGCCAAGACAAGAAAGGCCTTTGGCACCGAGATCATGAATCATCAGATCATTGCCTTTAAATTGGCCGATATGGCTACCCGAGTAGACGCGGCACGCTTGCTTTGCTTAAAAGCGGCTTGGCAAAAGGACAATGGGCAAGATTATACCATCAGTTCGTCAATGGCAAAGGTATTTTCTTCCGAAACAGCTATGTGGGCCAGCACCGAGGCAGTGCAGATCCACGGCGGATATGGCTATGTAAAAGAATACCATGTGGAACGATTGATGCGTGATGCCAAGATTACACAGATATACGAGGGTACCAGCGAAGTACAGCGCATTGTGATCAGCAGAGGTATTTTAAAGTAAGTTTGCGGCATGCCCGTCAATGAAAACGTCTACCACCAACTTAAAGCTGAACTGGATGAGCGTGGTGTCACCTTACTGGCTGTCTCCAAAACAAAGCCGATTGCTGATATCGAAGCGTTGTATCAACTGGGGCAACGCGATTTTGCAGAAAATTATGTACAGGAGCTGGTCGATAAACAGCCTTTATTGCCTCCGGATATCCGCTGGCATTTTATCGGGCATTTGCAGCGTAATAAGGTTAAGTACATTGCTTCTTTTTGTCATTTGATTCAAGGGGTCGACAGCCTCTCGCTCTTGCAAGAGATCAATAAGCAGGCCCAAAAACATCAACGCGTAATAGAGGTACTGTTACAAGTTCATATCGCTAGCGAAGAAACTAAGTTTGGGCTCAGTGAGCAAGAGGTATTTTCGATCTTGGCACAGGTGCCGCTTTATCCGCATGTGCGTATCATAGGATTGATGGGCATGGCCAGCTTTACCGATAATACCAAGCAGGTTCAAAGTGAATTTTTACACCTGCGATCTATTTTCGACAAGGCCCGCGAGCAATTTTCGGAGCCATCACTACGCGTTTTATCTATGGGAATGAGTGGTGATTATCAGTTAGCCATCGACTGTGGAAGCACCATGGTCAGGGTGGGCAGTCTCCTTTTTGGTGCTCGCTCTTAATCTTCTTAGCTTAGAAAATAAATTCATGTTGATCCTATGAGAAAATATTTACTCCTTGGGCTGGCATTGGTTGCTTGCATACCTCTTTTTAGCCAAGGCCTTAACGAAGACTCACTCTATATGCGAGCGCACTATAATAAGGCCGAATATCGCATACCCATGCGCGATGGTGTGCATCTTTTTGTAGTCGTTTACACCCCCAAGGATACCAGTAAAAAATATCCAATTCTATTAAATCGTACTTGTTACAATGCATCGGAGTATGGTGATTTTAAGACCAATAATCATCCTTCGCGTTATTTGGTCAAAGATGGATATATCTTGGCTTTTCAAGATGTACGTGGAAGGTACATGAGCGAAGGGGTTTTCAATAATATGACCCCTAATATTCCTGGTAACGATCCACGCAATAAAACGGCTATCGATGAGAGCTCCGATACTTGGGATACCATCGATTGGATGACCCGTTCGCTGCCGGGTAACAATGGGCGAGTAGGCATCTATGGTATTTCGTATCCAGGGTTTTATTCGGCGGCTTCCTTACCCGACGCGCATCCAGCATTAAAGGCGGTCTCTCCACAGGCGCCCATTTCTGATTTTTTCTTCGATGACTTTCATCACATGGGAGCCTATTTGCAAAGCTATACGGCAGCCTTTGCCGTGTTTGGCTATCAAAAAAAAGATACCACTCGTCAAGATTGGTATGCACCCGAGCTGATGCGTTTTTATGAGAAGCCCGTAGCCGATGGGTATGATTTTCATTTGCAGCAAGGACCCCTTAGTTCGTTTACCGAAAAGTATCACCACGATAATTTTTTCTGGAAGCAGATCGTCGATCATCCCAACTATGATAGTTTTTGGCAAAAAAGAAGCTTGTTGCCACATCTTACCAATATCAAACCGGCTGTGTTAACAGTAGGGGGGTGGTTCGATGCAGAAGATCTCTACGGCCCACTTAACATTTACAAAAAGATAGAGGCTTCAACACCCGGAGCCCGTAATAACATTGTAATGGGGCCATGGGGGCATGGTGATTGGGCGCGTGATGGAGCTAAATCTATACACAACCATCTTTATTTTGGGGACAGTATTGCTCATTTTTTTCAGCGTGATGTCGAGGCTCGTTTTTTTGCCTATCACTTGAAAGACGAAAAAGATCCTGTTCTTCCCGAAGCTCTTATGTACAATACGGGGACCAAAAAATGGGAGCATTTCTCGCAGTGGCCACCGGTCGATGTTCCTCCTGTTCAATTGTATTTTGGAGAGGGTGGACGTCTCAGCATCAATAAGCCCTTGCGCACCGACGCACAGTTTCGTTATGTATCCGATCCTGCCAAGCCTGTGCCTTATACCTCACAGACAGAGGGGCTTACCTTTACGCCGCGCAATTTTATGAGTGATGACCAGCGTGAAGCCTCTCGTCGGCCGGATGTGCTTACGTTCTCTACGCCCATTTTGGAAAATGACCTTACCCTGGCTGGCGAGATCATGGCCAAGCTAAAAGTAATCTTATCCACCACCGATGCTGATTTTATCGTCAAACTGATCGATGTGTATCCCGATGATCATCCGAATTATCCCCACAATCCATCGTCTATCAAGATGGGGGGATATCAGCAACTCGTTCGTCACGAAGTATTTCGGGGAAAATTTCGGAATAGTTTTGAAAAGCCCGAGCCTTTTGTGCCTGGTGAGCCCACAGATGTTCAAATTCCACTGCAGGATGTCTTGCATACGTTCAAAAAAGGGCATCGCGTGATGATTCAGGTGCACAGTACTTGGTTTCCGTACATCGATCGTAACCCACAGCAGTTTGTAGAAAATATTTATAAGGCAAGGGCCGAAGATTTTATTTTGTCAGAGATTAAGGTGTTAGGTAGTTCCTCGGTAAGCGTGGGTGGTGCTGCTGCTGTTCCAAAAAAGGGATTCTGATGATTACTGCCCATTCTCTTATCGAAAAATATCAGTTGATAGCTCATCCGGAAGGGGGTTATTACCGTTCTACTTACCGTGCTCCTCTAACACTGCCAGCCTCCTCTTTGCCATTGGCATTCGGAGGAGACAGACCTGTTTCCACTGCCATCTATTTTTTGCTGGAGGCTGGCGACTTCTCTGCCTTTCACCGGATAAAAAGTGATGAATGTTGGCATTTTTACAAGGGAGATCCGCTCTGGATTCATTGCCTTTATCCCAATGGAAAGTACCAGCGATTTACATTAGGGGCTGGGGAAGAGGCTGATGAGCACTACCAGCTGGTGGTGCCAGCGGGTACGTGGTTTGCCAGTGAGCCGGCCTCGGATTCGGCTTATTCTTTTGTCGGTTGCACCGTTTCGCCTGGTTTTGATTTCGCCGATTTCGAAATGGCTAGTACGGCCCAGCTATCGGCTGCTTATCCATCTTGTCAAGCGTTAATTAGTACCCGTTGTCGCTTGCCGTAATTGAGTTATCTTCGTGACCATTTTTTATGGCTATGTCCGAAGAGAAAAGTTTAAATTTTATAGAGGAGATTATCGAAAATGACCTGCAATCGGGCAAGTACGATTCGATCGTCACCAGGTTTCCTCCCGAGCCCAATGGCTATTTGCATCTTGGCCATGCCTCTAGTATCTGTCTTAATTTCGGACTCACACAAAAGTATCCGGGCTATACGAATCTTCGCTTCGATGATACGAACCCTGCTACCGAAGAAACAGCGTATGTGGAGAGCATAAAAGAAGACGTAAGTTGGCTGGGGTTTACATGGAAAAATGAGCGGTATGCCAGCGATTATTTCGATCAACTATATGCCTTTGCCGTGCAGCTCATCCAAAAGGGATTGGCATATGTCGACGATAGTACCCCAGAAGAGATCGCTTTACAAAAAGGAACGCCCACTACGCCTGGAACAGACAGTCCTTACCGAAATCGTTCCATCGAGGAAAATCTTGATCTCTTTACCCGCATGCGCAACGGTGAATTTCCCGACGGTGCCCGCACGCTGCGGGCTCGTATTGATATGCAGCATGTCAATATGCTGATGCGTGATCCTATCCTGTATCGTATCAAGCATGCCCACCATCACCGAACCGGCGATACTTGGTGCATTTATCCTATGTACGATTTTGCGCACGGCCAAAGCGATGCCATCGAGCAGATTACCCACTCGATCTGTACCATGGAGTTTGTGCCACACCGCGAATTGTACGACTGGCTTATCAAACAGCTAGAGATCTATGCTTCTCGCCAGTACGAGTTTGCCCGCCGAAATATCAATTATACCGTTACCAGCAAGCGAAAACTGTTGCAACTTGTTACTGAGAAAAAAGTTACCGGCTGGGACGATCCTCGCATGCCAACGATCAGCGGACTTAGAAGAAGGGGGTATACCCCTCACAGTATTCGCGAATTCTGTGACCGGATTGGAATTGCTAAGCGAGATAACATGGTCGACGTGGGTTTGCTGGAATTTTGTGTAAGGGAGCATCTAAATCAGATGGCCCTTCGTCGTATGGTTGTCTTTGATCCTGTGAAACTAGTGATTACCGATTACCAGGGCGAGGAGTGGTTGAATACTGAGAACAATCCAGAGGATCCCGCTGCCGGAAGCAGGCAAATACCCTTTAGCAATACGCTCTACATTGAACGGGATGATTTTATGGAGCAGCCGCCCAAAAAGTATTTTCGGTTAGCGCCCGGACAAATGGTTCGGCTTAAGAGTGCTTACATTATTCGCTGCGACGAGGTAATTAAAGATGAGCAGGGAGTAGTGCAAGAAATCCGCTGCAGTCATCTTCCTAATAGTAAAAGCGGCTCCGATACTAGTGGTGTTACTGTAAAAGGAACGCTCCACTGGGTAAGCGTAAAACAGGCGCTCTCTGTTGAGGTCCGGTTATATGACAGGCTTTTTAGTGTCGAAGATCCCACCGATGAGTCGGCTGATTTTATGCAATATCTTAATCCGCAATCGCTGACCGTACTTCCCGCTGTGTATGCCGAACCAGCTTTGTCGGAGGCTACTGAATCGGAACGCTTTCAGTTTATTCGAAAAGGATACTTTGTACTGGATCGCGATAGTAGCCCCGGTCGCTTAGTGTTTAATCGGACGGTAGGGTTAAAAGATACATGGGCCTCTGCTACTTCGAAAAAATAGTATCTCTCTTGCGTAACGGCATCTAGACTCCCTCACTTTTTGCGTAAGAGATTAATTACTGACGATATTCTCCAAAAACTCCACGCAGGGTATCTGCAATTTCTCCCAAGGTGCACTTGGCCTCAATTGCACTGAGTACTGTTGGCATTATATTAGAACCATCCACCGCATTTTGTCGTAGTAAAGTCAATAGCGATTCGCATACCGCATTATTGCGATTAGTTCTAAGTTGTTTTAGCTTTTCGCATTGTTCTATACGAATACTGTCATCGATGCGAAATACAGGGGTGTTATTTTTTTCGTTTGTCTGAAATTTATTGACACCCACAATAATTTTTTGTCCGAGCTCGGTTTGCTGCTGGTAATGATAAGCACTGCGAGCGATCTCCTCTTGCATAAAACCTTTTTCGATAGCCGTTACGCTTCCTCCCATCGCATCGATGGTTTCGATCAGTTTCCAGGCCTCTTTTTCTACCGAGGCAGTCAGTGATTCTACAAAGAAAGAGCCGGCTAGCGGATCGACTGTATCGGCCACGCCGCTCTCGAATGCTACAATCTGTTGGGTGCGTAGGGCAATGGCGGCCGCCTCTTCTGTAGGAAGACTAAGGGCCTCATCGTAGCCATTGGTATGCAGTGATTGGGTGCCTCCCAAAACCGCCGCCAATGTCTGTACGGTAACTCGAGCGATATTATTTAAAGGTTGCTGGGCGGTAAGGGTGCTTCCTCCTGTCTGCGTATGAAACCGAAGCATCATGGCTTTAGGATCGGTAGCCCCCAGTTCTTTCATAATCTGTGCCCACATCCGCCGGGCTGCCCTGAACTTGGCCACCTCTTCGAATAGATTATTGTGGGCATTAAAGAAAAATGAAAGCCTTTTTCCAAAAATATTGATGTCGAGTCCTTTTTCTAAGGCGGCTTGTACATAGGCCTTGCCATTGCTGAGAGTAAAAGCGATCTCCTGCACGGCGGTGCTACCAGCCTCTCGAATGTGATACCCCGAAATGGAGATCGTGTTCCATTTGGGAACTTCACGACTACACCATTCGAACAGATCGGTGATGATCCGCATAGAGGGTTTGGGCGGATAAATATAGGTGCCCCGCGCAGCATACTCTTTTAGAATATCATTTTGAATAGTGCCATTGATCTTTGTTAGATCGGCTCCCTGTTGTTTGGCCACCGCTGCGTAGAGTCCCAGCAAGATAAAGCCGGTAGCATTGATAGTCATGGAGGTGCTTACTTCTTCGAGACTAATCTTATCGAACAAGACCTGCATGTCTTCTATGGAGTCAATCGCAACACCTACTTTGCCTACTTCTCCATCGGCTAGTTCGTGATCGCTGTCGTAGCCGATCTGGGTAGGCAAATCGAAAGCAACGCTTAATCCGCTTACTCCTTGCGAAAGCAGGTAGTGATACCGTTTGTTACTCTCTGCTGCTGTCGAAAATCCAGCGTATTGACGCATGGTCCATAGCTTTCCGCGATACATATCGGCTTGCACGCCCCGCGTAAAGGGAAAAGCACCCGGCATGCCAGGGTCTTCGGTAGGGAGATCTTGGCCCGTATAGATTTTCTTAATGGGGATCGACGAGTCGGTATGACGTTCCTGTTCGTTCATAGTGTGCAAATTGCGCTCAACGCATAAGACGTTTGGCTTCTTCGTTCAAAACAGCTTTAACAACATCATCTAGTGGTTTGTCTTGTTGGGCGAGCATAAGTTCTAGCAACTTTTTATTAAGCATCGCTCCCGTTGCCTGCCACCCCAATGAAGCAGCCACCTGGTTGATGAGCAATATGTTTTGCTCTTTAAGATTGCGAACGGCTTCCCAGGCAGTAGCGCTTACATAAAGTTGCTGCGTACTGTTATAATCAAATTCTTGTTTGATGGTTTCAATGAGCAAGGCCTTCATTTCATCGGCAGTGGCCGATGGGGTGTTAAGTCTGCTTATCAAGTGGGGTAAGGCTATACGTTCAGCCAGTAGTACAAGCCGCTCATAGGCTTGCAAGCGGAGCTGTAAGGCCTGAAAATCGCTGGAGGAGGCGGGTACTGGCGTTCGACTTCTAACTAATACAAGCCCTCCAATGGCAAGTGCCAGCAGTACCGATAAAAGTAGCGTGGTGAGGTCTATATTCATGTTAAAATCTGGCACGATGCTGTAAAAGTATAGCGAAATCACAGGTTTTTATAATTTTGCAGTATGGAAATAACAAATACCTTACCAGTGACCCTTACCCCTGGGGCTGTTAAAGCGATTACTAAGCTTATGGAGGCCCCTGAATTTGATAAGACCCAGCGCCTGCGTGTTGGAGTTAAAGGAGGAGGCTGCTCTGGCATGACGTATGTGTTGGGGTTTGATGCCCCGAGCGAGCGGGATCAACTTTTTGAGATAGAAGGAATCCCCTGCATTATGGAAAAAGCTCACGAGATCTACTTGCTGGGCATGGAAGTTGATTGGCATGATGGTCTCGATAACCGAGGGTTTACATTTAGTAATCCCAATGCCAGCAAGACCTGTGGTTGTGGCACTAGCTTTTCTGTTTGATCTTTTAGAAGGACTAGTATAAAAAAAAACCCGCTTGCGACACAAGCGGGTTTTTTTTATGTGCCAAGTGGCATCTTTCAACTTTTAGATTTGCCGGTTTTTTTTCCTTCTAGGTCGACCAAGATAGGAGCGGCAACGAATATGGAGGAGTAAACCCCGGTCAACACCCCGATCAACATGGCAAAAGCGAATCCGCGGGTTACTTCACCGCCCACCAAGAATAAGATGAGGATGGTCAAAAATACCGTTAAGGAGGTCATAATTGTGCGGCTGAGGGTTTCGTTGATGGCACGGTTGATAATCTCGGCACGAGAAGCCGAAGGCATCAGTCGGGTGTCCTCACGAATACGGTCAAATACGATCACCGTATCGTTCATCGAAAATCCGATTACTGTCAATACCGCCGCAATAAAGTGCTGGTCGATCTCGAGCGGAAAAGGAACGATGTCTTTGGCAAAGGAGAAGACGATCAGGGTTACGAATACGTCATGCAATAGGGCCACGATCGTTCCCAATGAGTAGCGCCAGTCACGGAAGCGCAAGAAGATGTACAAGAATATGACCAATAAGGCAAACAACGTGGCCTTGACCGCACCGGACTTGAGGTCGTCAGAGATAGTGGGTAACACTTTTTTGGTCTGTGGTATATAGCGATCCGATTTGAACTCCTGAAAACTGATGCCAGCAGGCATATAGTTCTTGAGTCCCTCATAAAGCCTGTATTCAACAATCGAATCAGCTACCGGACCGCGCGTATCCTTGATCAGATACGAGGTCGTAATATCGAGCTTGGCGTTATCACCAACGGTCTTGATAATGGTATTCTCACCTTCAAAGGCCTGATTAAGTTCAGTTCTTATTTTTTCTACATCAACTGGCTGTGGAAACTGTACCGTGTAACTTCTTCCTCCGTTAAACTCTACTCCATAATTAAAGCCATTGAAGAAAGATCCGATGCCGCCAATCAATACAACAACTGAAATGATATAAGCGATTTTTCGGTACTCAATAAATTTATACTGCGCGTGCTGGAAAATTTTTCTAGAGATGCCGGTAAAATATTCAACGTGTTTTTTCTTGTTGGTGAACATGTCACTCACCCAGCGGCTTACCAAAATTCCACAGAACAGCGATAGTAGTAGACCCAAGATCTGGGTGGTAGCAAAGCCTTTAACCGGGCCCAGTCCAAAGTAGAATAGGATAATGGCGGTAAGTAAGGTGGTAACGTGTCCATCTAATACCGGGGGCAAGGAGCGGCTATATCCATCATTGATGGCCGTTAAATATCCTTTTCCTTTTTTCAACTCTTCTTTGATACGCTCGTAGATAACTACGTTCGTGTCAACCGCCATACCAATAGTAAGTACCAGACCGGCAATACCGGGAGCGGTAAGGGTGGCTCCCAGACCGGCTAGGATACCAACTGTAAATAGTAGGTTAAGAATAAGGGCAATGTTAGCGATCCAGCCGCTGGTGTTGTAGTACAACAACATCAGCATAAAGATGACCACAAACGAAATGATAAAACTAAGTGAACCTCCTTGAACGGCTTCTTCTCCCAGTGTTGGTCCTACCTGCTGTTCTTGAACGATCTTGGCAGGCGCAGGAAGTTTACCAATCTTAAGAATGTTAGCCAGGTCAGCAGCTTCTTGTTGTGAGTAACTGCCCGTAATGGACGATACGCCATTAGGGATCGCATTGATAACGTTAGGGGCAGAGAAAACGATATTATCGAGCACAATTGCGATGGGGTTGCCTACATTCTCTTCGGTCATTCTTTTCCAGATGGCAGCACCGGCCGGACGCATGGTCATTTCAATTTGAACTTTACCGTATTGGTCAAAGTCTTGACGCGCGTCTGAGATCGCATCTCCTTCTAGTTTAGCTTGCGTGCGGTTATAGGTTTTAAGTCCGTACAATGGAACCGCAGTGGCCGAAACTCCATTTTTATCTTTCTCGGCTACTCCATAGGCCCATACCACATCAGAAGGAAAGTTAGCCTTGAACTCATCAAGATATACGCGCAGTTGAGCCGTATCGCGTACGTTCACCATTCCAATAGCAGCAGGGTAGGCGATACCTCCCTTTTCGTCTTGGAAAGGTTGTGCGAACATCAAGTATTTGTCGATCGTGGTAGCCTGTGCGGCAGTAGAAAGTGTCTTTGCCTTGCTGGTATCAGTCGTTGTGTTACCAATGGCAGCAGAGAGCGTTTTGGTTTTGCCAGTATCCTTGCTTTTGGCAGCGGCTGTAGCAGAGTCAATGGCCACAGTGCTGTCTTTTTTAGCGGC
>CANGYW010000004.1 GCA_947458335.1 Chitinophagaceae bacterium
CGGTAGGGGTTTAAATCCGATCCTGTAGTAAAAGTTTACCGCATTCGAGAACTCTGGCATGCTTTCTAAGTATAATTTTTTATAGCCCAGTTCTTTTGCTGATTGTATGCTTCTTTCCATCAATTGCCTCCCGATCCCTTTTCCACGTGCAGTGGAGGTAAGGTAGAATTTTACGAGTTCGGCCGTTTTTGCTGGCAAACCCTCTGTGGGATAGACCCCACAGCAGCCAACGATTTGATGCTCCCATTCTGCGACCCATAATCGGGCGCCAGCATTAGTAAAGAGGTCGAACAGATGGTCCGTTGTTGGGTCGCTATATACAGTACCCTCTTTGGGGGCTTTATGTTCTTCAAATACCTCCTTGATGATGGTTGCTAAGTGAGGTTCATCCTGCTTTTGTACTTCTCTAATGGACAATGTGAGATTCATGGATCTCAAAGTTACTATATATGTTTATCCGTTATGTTCTTATAAGAGATGCGCTGTTAGAAAACTTTCAAGTAGAAAATAGAGCCGATCAGTTGGCAACGAGCAAGGGTCTCGCCTTGTTAATATACATTTCTTAATAACAGATTAAAATTTGAACGTAGACGATTATGGTCATTGTAAAGCCATTTTAAGGCATGTACGTTTGACTCTAAAATTATAGTTTATGAAGTTCCAACACATTTTCATTGCACTTTTTTCAGCAGCATCGCTCCTCTCTTGCGACAAGGACGATACTCCTCAGCCCACCGCTTCGATCAATGTGATTCATGCGTCTCCTGATGCTCCGGGCGTAGATCTGTTGGTAGATAATCTTAAGGTAAATACGGCTGCCCTTAACTATCCGGATGTTACCGGCTACTTAAAAGTTGTTGCAGGCACCCGCAATATCAAAGTAAATGCTACCGGTACCAATAATTCGGTGATTAACGCAAACCTGACTTTTATGGCCGATAGGTTCTATTCAGTGTATGCGTATAACCTATTGGCTTCCATTGGCGCTATTTTGGTAGAGGATAATCTTGCCCTGCCCGCAGCCGGTCAAGCCCATATTCGATTTTTTCATCTTTCACCCAATGCCCCCAGCGTAACGGTTGGTACGCTGTCGGGAACAACGTTTACTCCCGTCTTCTCTAACCGCAGTTTTGAGACACAAACCACGGCCACTGCCAATCAAAACTTTACTCCGGTTGCAGCGGGTACCTATACGTTTGATGTTCGAGCAAATGGCAGTTCTGTGCTCAATCTTCCGAATATTATCTTACAGGCGGGTAAGATCTATACCGTCTTTGCGAGAGGTTTGGTAGCTGGCGCCGGATCACAGGCGCTCGGTGCTCAAATTGTAACGCATAATTAATCTCCGGGAATAGCCTAAATAAGATCGTCGGGTAAGGTCTATGAATATCTACCCATCAAGCTTTAGTAAGATAGCGGGTCTCGATAATGTGCATATGATGCAAAATGTGTCCGTAAATAATAAAGCAGAGCGTATTTGCGCTAATCAAGGATCCGTTAGCTACTCCCTTGCAGGCTAGTTCGGTAGAGGAGAGTTGCGCAATAAAGTGGTCGGTGCTCTTTCGCAGCAGTAGCCACTCCTCGGTTAACTCGGCTAGCGTTCGGTGACTGGCCGGGGCGAGTTTGGCAAAGCTGTTTTCATCAAAACCTGGTAGGGGTTGATGATCGCCCCGTACGATCCAAAGTAAGCGGTACACAAAAACACGCTCTACATCTAGTAAATGTTGCACTACCTGGTTTAGGGTCCATTTTCCGGGCGCATAAGCATACGTGCCCATTTCGTTCGTAAGGGTGCTAAAGAAAGTGGTGATTGTATGGTTGTAAAAAGCGGGCAAGGCGATCGCCTCCTCTGGGGTGGTTAAATCAATGTAGTGCTTGTAAAAAGGGTCGTATTGATCGATAAGAGGTCTGCCCATAGGGCCAAAGATAGGTTGCGATAAAACAAAATCGGCGGGTTCTCTAAATTTCGGCTATTTTACGAGCGCTACGAACCAACCTTTTATCACTAACCACGGACTGCTTGAAAAAGATTAGAAAAAACCTCACCTTTTGGGTGCTGCTGGCCATTATCGCAGGTATCTTGCTGGGGCACTTTTCTCCTGCCACTGCTATTGCTATGCAGCCGCTCGGTAAGTACTTTATCGATGTTGTAAAGCTCTTTATCAATCCCATCATTGTTGTTACTATCGTTACCGGTATATGCGGTATGGAGAGCATGAAGAAAGTGGGACGTATAGGAGGTAAGGCACTACTTTATTTTGAAGTAGTCACAACCCTAGCTCTTGTTATTGGAATTGCTGTTGCCTACCTTGTTCAACCTGGGGTTGGCATTGATACGTCAGGAGTAGAAGTTGCCGACGTGTCAAAATATCGCAATGACGGCGCGATCTCTATGATGTCCTTTTTTCGAGACAACAGCACCATCCAGTTTTTGCTTGGTTCCATTGTAGTGGGTATTCTGCTAAGCCGTTCAGCCTACAAGACGACCGTACTTGCACAGGTTCAATGGGCGGCAAAGTATCTTTTTATGGCTCTGGGGTGGGTCATGAAGCTCTCTCCGATTGGGGCTTTTGGAGGCATGGCATTTACCATTGGAAAGTACGGACTCGCGGCGCTGCTTCCACTAGGAAAGTTGATGCTCTGTGTTTATATCACGATGTTCTTGTTTATCATTTTTGTCTTAGGCGCAGTACTTCGTTACTATAATATTAGTATCTGGAAATTTCTTCGCTACCTGCGAGATGAGCTACTGATTGTTTTGGGCACCTCTTCGTCTGAGGCCGCTTTGCCTGCCCTGATGAATAAACTTGAGAGAATGGGCTGTCATCGTTCTGTGGTAGGACTGGTGGTGCCAACTGGCTATTCTTTTAATTTAGATGGCACGTCTATTTACTTGTCGATGGCTATCATCTTTTTGGCGCAAGTATTCAATGTACAACTTACTTGGGAACAGATCATCACTATTATTGGAGTACTCATGGTTACCTCAAAGGGGGCGGCAGGGGTCACAGGTAGCGGATTTATTATTTTGGCCTCAACACTGGCTGCCGTCAAAGTAATTCCTGTACAAGGATTGGCTTTACTGTTAGGGGTAGATCGATTTATGTCCGAAGCACGCGCTATTACTAACTTTATAGGAAATGGAGTAGCTACTATTTTTCTCTCCAACCAAGAATCGCTTTTTGATCGCTCAATGATGGAGGAGCGGTTCAAGGAGCGGTTGCCATAAGGCATATCCTTTTTTATTCATGTGCAGGCTATCATCCGTAAAAATCTCACCCCGAATGTTGCCATCAGCAGCAATCATTGGCGTGTAAATATCCAAAAAAGAACACTGGGGTTGCAGGGCTAGAAATGCTTTAATCTTATGGTTGCCCTCTTGCATGGCGGGCAGGTATTTTCTTCGGCTGGGGCTTGGTTTCATGGACAGGTACAAAATGGGAGTGTGAGGCAGCTTTGTACGGATCATCGCAAAAAGCGTTGTAAAGCGCTGTAATACCGTATCGGCTGTTACCTGCTCACTCGAGGCCAGATCATTCTCGCCGCAATAGATCACTATTTGTTTGGGTCTGTAGCGAAAGATTACTTCGTTGGCATATAAGATCAGATGCGTCAACGATGATCCGCCAAAGGCGCGATTTAAAATGGTATGCCCTGGAAAATAATCTTGTACATCTTTCCAATACGTAAATGAAGAGCTTCCTATAAACAGAATGGGATTACTAGGAGGCGCGTGTTCAGCATCCGCTTTTTCAAATTGTCTGATCTCGTTGATAAAGGGTTGCCCAGACAAACCATAACTAACAAGTAAAAAATAAAACGCAATCCCTATTCTTATTTTCATGTTCATGTTAAGCGATTATCTGATAATGATTTTTACACCGGCGCTGAGTACCGGCGATAAAATCGCCGACAGCGTAATATCTTTCGGCGATAAAAAGTTGAGATTGCCTAAAAAGCGATCAAGACTTGCCAGGATATTCCTTTAGTGCTTTTTCTAGACAATCCATAGCAGCGTTGATAGCCGTAGTATTGAGAACATAGGCTAATCGGACTTCTTGTTTTCCGAGTCCTTGCGTGCCATAAAATCCGGTGGCTGGAGCCAGCATCAGCGTTTGGTTTTCGGATGAAAATGATTCCAATAGCCACTGACAAAAGCGATCGCTGTCATCGATGGGAAGTTTGGCTATAGCATAAAAGGCGCCGCCGGGATTAGGGCAGTATACACCGGGTATTTGATTAAGTCTTTTTACAAGCAGATCTCTGCGGGCTTGGTACTCGGCTTTTGGAATGTCGAAGTAATTAGCAGGAAGATCTACGGCAGCTTCTCCCAATATTTGGGCAAGACCGGGAGGGCTCAGTCTGGCCTGCGCAAATTTCATGGCAGCATCATACACCTCTTTGTTCTTTGTTACAAATGCTCCTATGCGAGCGCCACAGGCACTATAGCGTTTCGAGATGGTATCCATCACCACCACCTGCTGCTCCAGGCCCTCTAGTTGTAAGGCACTCATACAGACTCCGTCGTAAGCGAACTCGCGATAGGCTTCGTCACTAAATAAGTAGAGATCGTATTTCAGGCAGAGGCCTCGAAGGGACTGCATTTCTTGTTCACTATACAAATATCCTGTAGGATTATTGGGATTGCAAATCAGGATTGCCTTGGTGCGGGAGCTAATCTTTTTTTCAAAATCCTCGATGGGAGGAAGGGCAAAACCACTCTCGATAGAAGAAGTTACCGGGACAATGGTCACTCCTGCAGCGCAGGCAAACCCATTGTAATTGGCGTAAAAAGGTTCTGGTACTATTACTTCATCCCCAGGGTTTAGACAGGCAAAGAATCCGAATTGTATGGCTTCGCTGCCTCCTGCCGTTACGATAATCTGATCTTTTGTAACAGCAATTCCGTTTCTCTGGTAGTATAGAACTAGTTTGTTTCGGTATGATTCATTGCCCGCACTATGGCTGTATTCTAATACGGGTATGTTAGCCTTACGCACGGCCTCTAACACTGCGGGAGGTGTTTCGATATCGGGCTGGCCAATATTTAGATGATAGACCTTGATGCCTTTTCTTTTGGCAGCTTCTGCAAAGGGAACCAGTTTGCGGATAGGAGAGGCGGGCATATCCAAACCGCGTTTAGCAATAGTTGGCATTGGGCAAAGGTAAGCATCAGTCGTAGTATGCAAACCAATACCTTTGCGCCAGTCTCTATGATTGTAAGAAAAATTTTACTGTTTCTTTTCGTCGCCATCAGCCGGCTTACCCTACTCGCGCAGGTCTGCTCCGGAAGCCTGGGCGATCCCGTGGTCAATATTGATTTTGGGACGGGTGCTGCACCGGCCAGCTTTACAGCGCCGGGCTATCAACTAACCACATCGGCTTGCCCTAATGATGGGTTTTATAGTATTACCACCTCGCAATCGAACTGTGGTAGACAATGGCATACGGTCAACAACGATCATACGGGTGGCGGTGCATTTATGATGGTCAACGCATCGCAAACCCCGGGTGATTTTTTTGTGCAGACGCTGAGCAATCTTTGTCCAAACACTACTTACGTATTTACGGCTTGGGTGCTGAATGTGGTCTTTAATCCTGCTCTTATCAAACCAAATCTGCTGTTCAGAATTGAGGCGGCAGATGGAACCGTGTTGGCACAGCATGCTACCGGCGATATTGAGGTTTTTTCACAGCCCACCTGGCAACAAGTTGGCTTTTCATTTACTAACGGTAACGCAAGTACCCCCGTTACATTGCGAATAACAAATAATGCGCCTGGCGGACAAGGAAACGATCTGGCTCTCGATGATATTAGCTTTCGAGCTTGCGGCCCTGTTGCGACCGCTTCTGCAGTAGGGTTGGGCGATACGGTAAGAGTATGTTACCCCGATCAGCGTGCATATACTTTTCAAGCTCAGATATCGACTGCATTATCGTCCACTGCTTATCAATGGCAATTGAGTCGCGATACAGGTAGAACCTGGACAGATATCGCGGGGGCTACTTCGCTAGAATATATCCGAGCCGTGTCGGGGCCAGGTCTATTTTTGTATCGCTTGGGAGTCGCACATCCTTCTTCTATTGCCACTCCCTCTTGTCGTATCAATAGTAATGTTCAGTGGGTCGATGTGTTTGACCTACCGCAGGCACAGGCCGGGCCCGACAGGGTCAAGTTTGGAGGAAGACCCATTCGCCTGATGGCCATGGCTAACCAAGAGAGCGGTACCCGCTATGCTTGGTTGCCCACCTCGGGTCTCTCAGATGCCACTGTGCTAAATCCGATAGCAGATCCGGCATCTACCACCGTTTATAGTCTAACCGTTACGACCCGCCATGGCTGCGTAAGTACAGATCGTGTTACTGTAGAAGTGATAGCTTCTCTCTTTGTACCCAATGCATTTACCCCGAACGGTGACGGCAAGAATGATCGCTGGGTAATTCCCTACCTGAGCCCAGAGTTGGGAGCCTTGGTCAATGTGTATGACAGGGCAGGGCAGGTAGTCTATCAGTCTCGCAGCAATTCGGTAGCTTGGGATGGCACCCACAAAGGAGTTCCTCTGCCCACGGGAATTTACATCTACCAAATCTTTTTGCCTGATGCTGAACCGCTAAAGGGTACACTATTGCTGTTACGATAAAAAAACCCTCCGCATGGGGAGGGTTTAGCATTTTTAAAAAAGCAGCGCTCTTATGACTTGTTAGCCGATTTAGTTCCTTGCTTTTGCAATTCGGCATAAGCCTCTGCGCTCAAAACTTCGCCTACGATCTTTACAATCTTAACCTCGTCAATACCGGCAAATTTAATATTTACGTCTTTTGTAAATGGAGCTACCGCTGCGGCATTGTACTGAACTTTCAATTTGGCAGAAGCGCCGGGTTGAATGGGCTCAGTAATTTTCTCAGGCGTAGTACATCCACAACTTGCCCAGCTGTTCTCTACGACTAGGGGCTTGTCGCCAACATTCTTGATTTCGAAAGCGTAGGTTACGGGCTCACCTTGTTTGATCTTTCCAAAATCGTGCTTTTCGGTATTCATTTTTACAGTTGCATCAACTTTAGACTGAGCAAATGCAGCAACCGAAAAAGCCAACATCAGGGAAGCAAATAATATCTTTTTCATAACGATGAATTTATTAAACAAATATAGCAAAAACCCCGGCAGAACGCAAAATAGCCCCCCTTGCCCCCACGTTTTTAGCATTTCCATAACCACGTCCTTTCTTCTTATTTTTGCGGCATGAAAGACCAGCACCCTGACCAATTGTCGTACGACCTTTTTAAACAAGAGGTTGTCAGGGACTTCCGTACTGCCTGTTTGAGCCGCGAGATTAGCTTATTGGGTCGCAAAGAGGTGTTGGGTGGTAAGGCTAAATTTGGAATTTTTGGAGATGGAAAAGAAGTGGCTCAAGTAGCAATGGCCAAGTTTTTTGCTCCAGGCGATTTTAGAAGTGGGTACTACCGTGATCAGACTTTTGTATTAGCTACAGGAATGGGCACCCCCGAGGCTCTATTTGCCCAACTTTACGCAGATCCCGATCTGGGCCGTGAGCCCTTTAGTGCCGGCCGGCAAATGAATAGTTTTTTTGCCACCCCTACTGTAGATGCCACTGGCGAATGGCTCAACCTCACAGCCACTAAAAATAGTTCCAGCGATATTGCCCCTACGGCCGGACAAATGCCACGCGCACTGGGGCTAGCGCATGCTTCGCGCCTGTTCCGACAGGTAAAAGCCCTTCATGGATTGACGCATCTTTCTCACCAAGGAAACGAAGTTTGTTTTGCTACTATCGGTGATGCCTCTACCAGCGAGGGACATTTTTGGGAAACTATCAATGCCGCCACCGTATTGCAAATCCCATTGGCTGTCTTTGTTTGGGACGACGGATACGGCATATCAGTGCCCAAGCAGTATCAAACAGCCAAAGGCTCTGTGTCGGTGGCCTTACAAGGCATGCAGCGAAGCGAGCACGAAAGTGGTTTGCAGATCTATCGTGTAAAGGGATGGGACTATGCCGGCATGTGCGAGGTGTTCGAAGAAGGTATCAAGCTGGCCAGAGAACAACATATTCCGGTTTTGTTTCATGTAGAAGAATTAACACAGCCCCAGGGCCATTCTACCTCGGGTAGTCACGAGCGCTATAAGTCGGCAGAGCGACTTAATTGGGAGAAAGAGTGGGATGGTATTGTAAAGATGCGGCAATGGTTACTCGAAAACGGATTGGTTACGAACGCCGAGTTAGACGAAATACAGACGCAGTCTAAAGAGCAGGCCAAACAAAGTCGCGATACCGCCTGGAGGCAATATGTTCAACCCATTAAAGAGCAAGTAGAAAAAGCAATAGGTATAATCACTGCCCTTTCTCAGGCCGTTCCCGAAAAGGCTGCAGCCCTTCAGCAGCGTTGCAGCCAATTACAAGCCAGTCGCGACCCTCTGCGCAGAGAGGTCATGAAGGCGTTGTATCAATCCATTGAACTAGTAGGCGATGCATCTGTTGCGGCGGTTGCTAAAGATTTTTATAATGATCTATTACAAGAGAATCAGCGATTGTACAACTCTTATCTCTACGACCAAGGACCCAAGAGTGCATTGCATGTTGCTGCTGAGGCGCCTATCTATTCAGAAGAAGCTCCTGTGCTCAATGGCTTCGAGATTATCAATCGCTACTTCGATCAGCAATTTGATATTAATCCTAAGCTAGTTGCCTTTGGAGAAGACCTGGGTCAGATCGGCGATGTTAACCAGGGATTCAGCGGATTACAAGACAAGCATGGAAAAGAAAGAATTTTCGATACTGGCATTCGCGAACTGACGATTATGGGAAGCGGTATCGGAATGGCATTGCGAGGACTGCGTCCTATTGCAGAAATTCAATACCTCGACTATTTACTATACGGGTTGCAACCGCTCAGTGATGATGTGGCTACGCTGCATTACCGTACAGCGGGTCGCCAAAGTTGTCCGCTCATTGTCCGTACTCGTGGGCATCGTCTCGAGGGTATTTGGCACAGCGGATCTCCTATGGGCATGATCATTAATTCGCTCCGTGGCATGCATGTTTGTGTACCTCGCAACATGACGCAAGCTGCCGGCATGTACAATACGCTGCTCAGAAGTAATGATCCCGGCCTTGTTATTGAATGTCTCAACGGTTATCGTCTAAAAGAGAAGTTGCCTTCCAATCTCGACACGTTTACCGTGGCGTTGGGCGTTCCTGAAGTCATTCACTCCGGTTCTGATGTAACGATTGTTTCGTATGGTTCAACGTTGCGTGTAATAGCCGAAGCTGTGCAGCAGCTAGAGCAAGTCGGTATTAGCTGTGAGTTGATCGATGTGCAAACGCTGCTTCCGTTCGATCTTCATCACCATATTCTCGATTCGCTCAAAAAAACGAACCGTATTGTTTTTGTGGATGAGGATGTTCCCGGTGGTGCAGCTGCGTATATGTATAATAAAGTGATGGAGGAGCAAGGCGGGTACCGGTATTTAGATGTGGCACCTCGTACCATTACGGCCAAGGCCCATCGGCCTGCGTACGGGAGTGATGGAGATTATTTCAGTAAACCCAACGCTGAGGAAATTGAAAGAGTCATCAAAGAAATGATGGCCGAATAAGCTGTAGCGTGCAAGGATTTTTACGGGTAGATTTGCGACTTTTCGTAATAGCCCGACTTCATCATTTTACTTATCCCATGTTGTGAAACACTTTCTGTACGTCTTCGTCTTGCTCTAATTTTTCGATTAGCTTACTCACCTCCTCTGCTTGCTCATCCGTAACAGGAACAGTAACAGTGGGGATCCATTCCAGCTCTGCGCTTAGCGGGGTTATCGCTCTGTCCTCAAAAGCTTTTTGCATATTGCCAAAATCGGTAAAACCACAGCGAGCCACCAGTATTTCCTCCCCATTTTCACCAGTGCTTTCGCCTAGTTCTTCGAGTCCTGCATCAATCAATTCCAACTCCAGAGATTCAGCATCAAGTCCCTCGGGATTTAACTTAAAAACACCCATTTTTTTAAATTGAAACGAAACGCTGCCGCTGTTGCCTAATGTGCCACCTCCTTTATTAAAATGTGATTTTACATTGGCTACAGTTCGCACATGATTATCGGTAGCCGTCTCTACCAAGATGGCCACGCCATGTGGTCCGTATCCTTCGTATAAGATCTCATCGTAATTGGCCATCTCTTTTCCGAGCGCTCTTTTAATAGCGGCCTCAACCCGGTCTTTGGGCATATTGACCGATTTTGCATTTTGAACGCATCTACGAAGAGCAGGATTAGTATTGGGGTCTGTTCCTCCTGCTTTAACTGCAATTACAATCTCTTTTCCAATGCGGGTAAATTGTTTAGCCATGCGATCCCAGCGTGCAAACATGGTCGACTTTCTAACTTCAAATATGCGTCCCATAGAGTAGAGGATTAAGGGTGGCAAAAATACGGCAATGCGGCAAAAGAAAAACCGCCTTGGCAAGGCGGTTTCTTATAACGAAGCGTTGGCAAGCAATCGTTATGCAGCTATAAAAAGCTTCTTAAGATGTCTTAAGCTTGCTTCTATGACGGCTGTACGAAAAATAGATTACTAGTCCTAAGGCCATCCAGATCATGGCAACCTTAAGGGTTTGTCCGTCGAGTCCGGCGATCATGGCCAGGCAGATAAGAGCACCCAGTGTAGAGACCAGCGGCACAACGGGAGTTCTGAAGGGTCTTTCTATGTTCGGCGATTTAACGCGCAGTATCCATACGCCAATACTTACGAGCACAAAGGCAAAAAGAGTACCGAAGCTGGTCAGATCGCCTGCCACATGTCCGGGAACAAAGGCAGCGAATGCGCCTACAAATACAAATAATATCCAGTTCGCCTTGTATGGTGTTTGATATTTTTTGTGAAGTTCTCCAAAGGCGCTGGGAATAAGACCATCATTACTCATCGTGTAGAAAATACGACTTTGGCCCATCAACATAACTAAAATCACAGAAGAGAAGCCAGCCAAAATAGCTACGGTGACGGCATCGGCGAGCCATTGGTATTCTTTCATGTACGTACTGATGGCATAAGCTACGGAAGCCTCTCTTCCTTTCTCCGGATCTACAAAATCGGTCCAGGGGGCCACACCAGTCAACACATGTCCGAACAGAATGTATAAGACGGTGCAAACAGCCAGTGATCCCATAATGCCAATAGGCATATCACGCTTAGGATTCTTGGCCTCTTGCGCAGCGGTACTTACCGCATCGAATCCAATAAAGGCAAAGAATACGATCGCTGCTCCTCCCAATACACCACCCCAGCCGTGCTTATTCCAGCCACTATAATCAGCAATCACCTTGCCGGCCTGATCAGTAATGGCGGCCGTTCCTTCGGGAATCAGGTAAGGGGTGTGATTCTCCGGACGTATATATTGCCAACCAATGGCAATGAATAAAATTACAATGGCCACTTTTATAAAAACGATGACAGCATTGACAATGGCAGATTCTTGCGTTCCTTTAATCAGCAAAAGAGTCAGTGCAAGTAAGATGACCAAAGCGGGAGCGTTCATAATACCTTGGTGCAGCACACCGGCGGTATCGGTATAGCTTTCGAAGGGAGAGTGACACCATTCATACGGAACGGCCCCTCCCAATAGCTTATTAAGGTATTCGCTCCAGGCTATGGCAACGGTGGCCGCACCCAATGCGTATTCCATTATCAGTGCCCATCCGATAATCCAGGCGATCAGCTCGCCCATCGTTACGTAGGAGTAGGCGTAAGCGCTTCCTGCGATGGGAATCATAGAGGCAAATTCTGCGTAACAAAGTCCGGCAAAGGCACAGCCGATGGCCGCAATGATAAACGAAATCGTAACAGCTGGTCCAGCCGCCTGACCCGCCGCAGCGGCGGTACGAACGAATAATCCTGCACCGATAATGGCTCCGATACCGAGGGCAACCAAGTTACCGGCTCCCAATGTTCTTTTAAGACCTTTCTCACTGTCGGCCGCTTGTGCCATAATCTGGTCAAGCGGCTTTTTTGCAAATAAGCTCATGCGTTGGTTTTTAGGAATCTCTAAGATACTGATTGATGCTAAAAATCATTAATTTTTCTGGGAGAAGGCCGTTGACCCAGTGCCAGGTAATAAACGGGAATCCCCAGCAATACAATAATGAGTCCTGGCCATGTATACTCGGGTTTATAGATGATGAGCAGCAAACAAAATGCAGCGCCCATCAAAATGTATAAGGCCGGTAAGAAAGGATAGCCAAAGGCCCGGTAAGGGCGAGGCAAATCAGGCTGTTTTTTGCGTAAAATAAAAATACCTGCGATGGTAAGCATGTAAAATAAGACGACCACAAAAGATATCATGTCCAGCAACTGTCCGTAGCGGCCACTCAGACTCCAGATCGATGCTACTGCACACTGCACCCAAAGTGCGGCCTGGGGTACGGATTGGCTATTAAGTTCCCCGGCTTTTTTAAAGAACAAGCCGTCTTTAGCCATTGTGTAATAAACGCGGGCTCCGGCCATAATCAGGCCGTTGTTGCAACCAAAGGTTGATACCATTATGAGTATAGCGATCAAGACTGTTCCGAAAGAAGGAAAGATGCTGTTGGCTGCGGCCACGGCTACCCGGTCATCGGTTGGAAAGGCTAATTGGTCTATGGGCAACACGTGCAAATACATGAGATTTGCCGAAACGTAGATGATCGTAACGATCAAGGTGCCTAGTAGCAAACTAAGTCCGATGTTGCGTTGCGGATTTTTCATTTCACCTGCTATAAACGTAACGTTGTTCCAAGCGTCCGAGCTAAATATCGATCCCACCATCGAGGCGGCGATGGCCCCCATAAGCGCCGCTCCGGATATCGGCAGCCAGGCACCCGGCGCTAAAGACCCGGCTTCGTTCTTAATGCCGGTGTTTTGTAGCGCACTAAATCCGGTAGACCAGTTAGCGCTCCAGTAGCTTTCTTTTGTCAATAAGAAACCAAAGGCGATTAACCCGAATAAGGCCAATAATTTTGCGCTGGTAAAAATGGTCTGAATAAACTTTCCCTCTCGAACTCCTCGTGAGTTCACGTACGTGAGTACGATTATAATAAATATCGCGACCAGCTGTCCTGCGTAAATTTTTAAAAAACCAAGATCATATATCAGGTGGTTATTGCCCAGTTCAGGAACCAGGTAGGCTAAAAATTTAGAAAAAGCAACGCCCACTGCCGCAATGGTGGCAGTTTGAATTACGGCAAAAAAGCTCCAGCCATATAAAAATCCCATCAGGGGATTGTAGGCTTCTTTTAGATAGACATACTGGCCTCCTGCTTTTGGAAACATGCCACTCAGTTCTCCATAGCTAACGGCTGCTGTAATGGTCATAAACCCTGTTAGCACCCATACGGCTATCAGCCATCCTGCACTACCTACATTGCGTAATATGTCGGCACTCACAATAAAAATACCTGATCCGATCATCGATCCCGCTACGATCATGGTTCCGTCCAAAAGGCCCAGCGTAGGTTTAAAAGAGGGGTTATGCTCCGACATAATTCACAGGGTTTGATGAGAGAAGAAAGTTACTCCATTTAAGGCATACGATAGTGCAATATAAAGGCTTTCTAAAATTTTTTGAATGCCGGATTTTACCGATTTTCGGTGTGTCGTACTCTTAACCTGCTTGCCATGAAAAAAACGAATCGGCTTACTACCTATATTTTGTTATCGATGCTGGCAGGTGTTGCCGTTGGCTACCTAGTTCACGTAAATGCCGACCCGGCCTTTATTAAAGAATTTTCCGCCAATATCAAATTGCTGGGTAAAGTGTTTATTCGAATGGTGCAAATGATCATTGCACCCTTGGTATTCTCTACACTGGTAGTGGGTATTGCCAAGCTCGGTAATTTATCGGCCGTAGGCAGGGTGGGAGGAAAGTCGATGCTATGGTTTATTACGGCCTCGCTGGTTTCACTTAGCATTGGACTGGTACTGGTCAATCTCTTACAGCCCGGGCATTATATCAACCTATCGCAAGCCGACACCGAAGGGGTCAAAGATCTCATGACCAAAAAGCAGGAGTTCTCGCTCGAGAAGTTTGTAGAGCATATTATTCCGCGCAGTGTAATGGAAGCTATGGCCACTAACGAAGTACTTCAGTTGGTGGTATTCTCAATCTTTTTTGGCGTAGCTACAACTGCTATTGGCGAGCAAGCCAGACCTGTCATAAAAGCGCTTGATGCTGTTTCTCATATTATCTTAAAGATGGTCGGCTATGTAATGAATATTGCTCCGCTAGGTGTATTTGGCGCGTTGTGTGCAGTCGTAGCCTCACGCGGGTTGGGCATCTTTGAGTTTTATTTTATCTACTTTGTTTATTTCTTGGTTGGGATTGCTCTGCTTTGGGTGCTGTTACTTGGAGTTGGTTATTTGATTATCGGAGCTCGCATGACCGCCTTACTCAAGCGGATCGGCAATCCATTGCTGATCGCCTTTAGTACGACCAGCAGCGAAGCGGTATTTCCCAAGCTTACCGAAGAGTTGGAGCGTTTTGGCTGTAAGGATAAGATCGTTGCTTTCGTATTGCCATTGGGCTATTCTTTTAATCTTGATGGCAGCATGATGTACATGACCTTTGCCAGTATGGCCATTGCACAGGCCTATGGCATTCACCTAGACCTTGGCACGCAGATCACCATGTTGCTGGTACTGATGCTCACCAGTAAAGGAATAGCGGGAGTACCTCGTGCTTCGCTGGTAGTGGTCTTGGCCACTTGTGCCATGTTCAATATTCCACCAGAAGGAGTTGCGTTGATTTTGCCTATCGATCATTTTTGCGATATGTTCCGTTCCGCTACCAATGTGGTAGGAAATGCACTGGCCACTACGGTCGTTAGCAAGTGGGAGGGAGAACTCGACAGTGCCGAAGCTGTCTCATAATGTCGCGTTATAACCTAATCTTGTATGTCTATCTTCTTATTAGAGGCCTTTCACTGGACGAATCTCTTACAGCCTCAGTTCTACGTTGAGAACGGAGGACTCTGGTTGCTGCTTCTTGTGGTGTTTGCCGAAACGGGTCTGTTTGTCGGTTTTTTCTTACCTGGCGATTCGCTATTGTTCGTAGCCGGCATCTATGCGCACGAGATCACTCGTAAATCCGGCGAAATAGTGCCGGGGCTAGCCCATCAGTTTTTAGATTTGATCGGTTTGGGCATGGTCCGAAATGAGTGGGTTGATCTTGTGGTGCTCTCGGCCCTCATCGCTGCCATGGGTATATTGGGTAATATGGTTGGCTATTGGACTGGACGAAAAGTAGGTCCTGCTATGTACCAGTGGAGAGATCGTTTGCTTTTTAAAAAGAAATATTTGCACCAAGCTAGAGAGTTCTATGAAAAGCATGGTGGGCTGGCCGTTGTTGGGGCTCGTTTTTTGCCCTTGATCAGAACCTTTGCTCCCATTGTGGCAGGCATCGTGCAAATGGATAGGACCCGTTTTCATTTCTTTAATGTAGTGGGGAGTGTGTCTTGGGTATGCTCAATGATCTTCTCAGGTTATTTTCTACAAAAATGGATATTGGCCTCCTATGGTTTTGATCTAAAAGAGCATTTGGAAATAATTGTGCTTGTTATCGTACTAGTCACGACGGCTCCCGTTATCGTAAAGATGGTGGCCGGAAAGGTTAAGTCAAATGAATAATTCGCCTCGTCATCCGCTATTTAACGTAACAGTGATTGTAGCCGCATTAGGCTACTTTGTAGACATTTACGACCTGTTGCTTTTTGGCATCATTCGTATTCCCAGTTTACAGTCGCTTGGCCTCAGCCCCGAGCAGGTCAAACTAGATGGTGAGCTCATTTTGCAATGGCAAATGTGGGGTCTATTGCTGGGCGGCATCATATCTGGTGTTATCGGCGATAAAAGGGGGCGCTTAAGTGTCTTATTTGGCTCCATTATCCTTTATTCTGCAGCTAATATTGCCAATGGTTTTGTCGAAACGGTAGAGCAGTACAAGTGGATACGTTTTATTGCCGGATTGGGGCTGGCCGGTGAGTTAGGAGCAGGGATAACACTGGTCTCTGAGGTAATTCCCAAGCAGAAGCGAGGACTTGCTACGTCATTTGTGGCGGGCATTGGTCTAACCGGTGCTATTCTAGCTTATTTTATGAAGCAAAACTTCGATTGGCGTACCTGTTATTTTATTGGCGGAGGGCTCGGCATTGCATTATTGCTGCTCCGCATTTCGGTGTTGGAGTCGAGTTTATTTCATCAGGTAAAACAGCAAGGCGTATCGCGTGGTAACTTTTTTCTTTTCTTCTCTAGCTTCGATCGCTTTAAGCGTTATCTGTTTGGGATTTTGATTGGACTACCCACCTGGTATGTGATCGGTATCTTGGTCACCTTCTCGAACGATTTTGCATTGGCTTTTGGGATTACCGAAAAGATCGATCCGGGTAAGGCCATCATGTTTGCGTATGCGGGTATTTCTATTGGCGATATTTTAATTGGAGTGGTCAGCCAGTGGTTGCGAAGTCGTACTCGCGCACTCTATATCTTTTATGTCATCACCATGCTATTTATGCTGCTGTTCTTTACTACACTTTGGCAGGGAACGGCCGCTCGATTGTATTTGATCTGCGCAGGCCTTGGTTTTGGAACTGGCTTTTGGGCCATTTTTGTTACGATGGGCGCAGAGCAATTCGGTACTAACCTACGCGCTACAGCAGCTACCACCATTCCCAATATGGTCCGAGGAATGTTGGCTATTTTTATTTTGCCGCTTTTCAAGTGGCTTGAACATATGCCCTCGGTAGGATACGTAAAAGCCGGTGTAATTACGGGTATCATTATTATGGCCATCACCTGGACAGCCGCCTTACTCACTAAAGAGACCTTTCATAAGGACCTCGAATATTTAGAGGAATAACATCAACAGCGTTCGCTTAGTTCTAGCCAGCGCAGTTCCTTTGCGTCAATTTCAGTTGTCAGTGATTCCATGCGTAATGAAAGAGCAGTCAGCTGTTCGAACGAGCAGTTGCCGGCAGCCAGCTCTTCGCTGGTTTTCTTTTTTTCTTCGTTTAGCAGGGGCAGCTCTTTTTCGAGTTGTTCAAACTCCCTTTTTTCCTTGTACGATAGCGGCTTCTTTTGGTTTTCTATAGTGGCTACAGGCGGCAGTGTCGTTTCTTTCGGATCTGGTGGGCGGGTCTCTCCGCTATTCTTTTTTTCACCTACTTCTTTTTTGCCAGCTTCTAACCGGTATTGACTATAGTGTCCTGGAAAATCTCGAATAACCCCCTGGCCCTCGAAGATCAACAGATGATCGACCAACCGGTCCATAAAGTAGCGATCATGCGAGATAATCACCAGGCACCCGCTGAATTCGAGTAAGAAGTTTTCGAGTACGGCCAACGTAGGAAGGTCCAAGTCGTTGGTCGGTTCGTCGAGTATTAAAAAGTTAGGATTGCGAAATAAAATAGAAAGTAGGTGTAGTCTTCGTTTTTCTCCGCCACTCAATTTGCTTATATAGGTATATTGTTTGTCTGGGTCGAATAGAAATAGCTGTAAAAATTGAGCAGCACTCAGCGATCCTCCGGTAGCTAACGGAAAATTCTCTGCAATATTTTTTACAAATTCAATTACACGCAGGTCATCTTTTAATTGAAGTCCTTGCTGCGAATAGTTGCCAAAAACAATGGTGTCACCCACATTTATCTTTCCGCTATCGGCGACCTCAATGCCTTGCAGGATATTGGTAAAGGTAGATTTGCCCACCCCGTTAGATCCAATAATTCCAACACGCTCTCCTTTTTTAAAGGTGTAGTCGAAGCCTTTTAAGATGATGTTATCGCCATAACTTTTATAGAGCTTCTTGACCTCGATGATCTTGCCTCCAAGTCGACTCATCTTCATCGAGAGCTGCAGCGAGGCCTCTTGGGTTTGTTTCGAGGCTTTTTCTGCTACTACATAGAAATTATCTTGTCGGCTCTTGCTCTTAGTCGTACGGGCTTTGGGTTGCTTACGCATCCACTCCAATTCTCTGCGGTATAAATTACGTGCTTTATCTACGGATGCTTTATCACTTTCTACACGTGCCGTTTTTTTCTCTAGGTAATTTTCGTAGTTACCTTTATATACGTGCAGGTCGCTGCCGTCCAGCTCCCAGATCTCATCACACACATTGTCTAGAAAGTAACGATCGTGTGTGACCAAGATCAGTGTGAGGTTCTCGCGGTTCAAAAATTGTTCCATCCACTCTACCATGGTCACGTCGAGATGATTGGTGGGCTCATCCATAATGAGCAAGTAGTGTTTATGCTCAAAACCTATATCGATAAGGGTTTTGGCTAAGGCTACCCGCTTGCGTTGCCCTCCACTCAAGGTGCCAATGGGTTGATGTAGTTCGGTGATTCTAAGCTTCTCTAAAATTTGTTTGACCTTGGCATCCATGTCCCAGGCACCCAATTCATCCATTTCGATGATGGCCGCGTTTAGCTGCTCAGCATCTTGTGAGGCCGCTGCCGCTTCGTAGGCACGAACTGCGTTCATGAGTGGATGGTCATAAAAGAAAATCGTTTCCGCTACTGTTTTTTTAGCATCAAAGGCAGGCTCTTGCTCAAATAAGATTACATCCACCTCTTTATTGATCCAGACAGTTCCGCTGTCGGCTGTTTCTTGGCCGGCCAAGATGCGTAATAGGGTTGATTTACCCGATCCATTACGCGCAATGAGAGCTATCTTATCACCTTGACTTATATGGAAGCTGATGGAGGAAAACAGGGGATTGATCCCATAGCTCTTAGATAGGTTCTCTACGCTTACAAAATGCATGGCGCAAAGATAGGTTCACGGCCACTCTTTGTAGCGATTATATCACCATGGACAGATGGCCACTAACTGGCGATTAAAAGGCAGAGCAAGATTGACAAAATAACAAGCAGTACTACCCTGTAGCGATTCCAGTTATGCTCTCTTTTTTTTCGTAGAAGCCCTTGTTGAATTTCGCGTTGCCATTGTAGGTCCGCAGGCTCTATCTTAATCAATGAGTCCGTTATTTTTTGAAAACGATCAAAAGAAAGCACCGTAGCTGCTTTTAATAATAGCCGTGCTCCGGTCAGCAAGGCCTCTGGGTGTGCAAACGAGCGTAGCAAAGCGATCTTATCGGGGTTGACTAGCTCTTCTATCTTTAACTGCAAGTCTTGTTGATCGATTCGATCAGCGTCTTGAGTGCTTGTTTTTCTGTCTTGTGCCACGCAGTCCTTAATCCAACCGGCCAGGTCTATTGTGTCGGTTGTAGTGGCTTGTCCTTGCGCTTTTCTGAGCCACCGCTCTTGTAAGAATTGTATTTTTTTTAGCGGATCGCTAAGTACTTCATAAGCCTGTTGAAGGGCCGTAAAACGCACGGAGAGGGCAGGGTCATTACCTGTTTTATCGGGATGCAGCTCGAGCACCCCTTTTCGCCAGGCTTTTTTGATCTGCTCAGGCGTTGCGCCCGGTGCTATGCCCAGTATTTGATAGTGGTCTATATAGTTGCCCAGAGGTATTTAGTTTTTAGCCGTATATACCCGCTTTCCATTAATAAAAGTGCCTAGTACCCGAGTTCCTAAAATGGCTGGTCCAGCAGCGGTCATTAGGTCTTGATCGCAAATAATAAAGTCTGCCCATTTTCCTTTTTCCAAACTTCCTTTTTTGCTTTCCTCAAAACTTCCTTTGGCAGCCCAGATCGTCATACCCCTTAGCGTTTGCTCACGTGTTAAGGCATTCTCTGGTTGAAAACCCTGCTGTGGCCAGCCGCTGGCATCTTGTCTAAACACGGCAGCATAGAAAGTTTTAAATGGAGAAATATGTTCTACCGGAAAATCGGTGCCCAGGGGCATCCAGTTATGTTGACGTAAAAGCTGTTGGTACGCGTAAGCGGACGCAATTCGTTTACTACCCAACCTCTTTTCGGCCCAATACATATCAGAGGTGGCATGTGTGGGTTGTACCGAGGGGATTATACCATAGGCTCCAAAGAGATCAAGATCGGCCGGGTCTACCACCTGCGCATGCTCAATTCTCCAACGCATGTCTTTTTCTTTTATCAGATAGCGGCCATAGATCTGCACAATGGTTCTGTTTCCGCTGTCACCAATAGCATGCGTATTCATTTGCCAGCCGGTACGGGCGCACCAACTTGCCACACTGTCAAAGTGGGCGACACTGCTCAGCAAGAATCCGTGATTGTGTTTATCATCTTCGTAGGGGCGTAGTAAGCAGGCACCACGAGAGCCAAGAGCGCCATCACCATATACTTTGATGCTTCTTACTTGTAAGTGATCTTCCAAGATCATTCCGTTCTTCTCTGCGAATGCATAGTTGATGGGTTTATCGCTAAGCATGATGTTCATTCGAATCTGTAATAGGCTGTCTCGCTGTAACTGTTGCAGTTGCTCCACGACTGGGTAATCTAACCCGCAATCTGTAAGCGAGGTGAGTCCTACGGCTAGGCAATTTCGCTGAGCTTGTTGCAGTGCTTGCGCCAGCTCTTCTTTTGTGGCAGGCGGAATCATTTTGCTCACCAGGTCTACGGCATTGTCGATCAGTAATCCGGTAAGTGCCCCACTGCGAACGACGATCTTTCCTCCTACTAGTTGTTGACCCAAAGTAATACCCGCCAGCCGGAGGGCTTCACTATTGGCAATAGCAGCATGGCCGTCAATGCGCGTTAGCAGTACCGGTCGATTTGGAAACAGTGTGTTGAGGGCCGTATTATCCGGAAAGCTTTTGTTTGTCCAGTCGTTTTGATCCCAACCATGACCTACGATCCAGCCGTTGGGATGGGTATTGGCAAAGTCTTTTAGTACCGCTAGAATGTCTTCCCAGCTTTTTGTTCCTACCAGCGAAGCAGTACGCAGGGTCTCAGCATAGCCCACAAAGTGCGCATGGGCATCGTTAAAGCCCGGATAAATATATTGTTGACCGGCATCGAGGCTGTCACGAAAACTAAACTGTTCGCGAAGCGAAGCAGCTGTTCCTGTAGCTATTATCTTTCCCTTGTCGATAGCCATGGCCTCTTGCACAGAAAAGGCGCTATCTACTGTATAGATCTTTGCATTAAACACCAACAGGTCCAATGCGGGGCGGGTAGAGCAGGCCGCTACCAAAAACAGAAGGGCCAGCAGAGATATCCATCTTGTTTGCATAACAAATAAATTGGCGATAAAGATATTCATTCTAAAAAAAAGACCGCTCTCTGGAGCGGTCTTATAAAGTAATTAAAGAAAAAATTAGTTGAACAAGTAGCGAAGACCAAACTGAATCGAGTAAGTAGAGGCTACGCTTACGTTATCGCGGAAGGTCTTGGTGAGGATATCACCGTTGGCACTACCCAAACGATAGATCGGTAAAACAGTACCACCGGGAACAAAACTAGCCGAGTTGGTAATCGCTAGCGGGCGGCTGTTGTTGATAGTTTTGATCTTGCCCCATCCTGGATCGATCAGGTTACCTGCATTGAAGATGTCAATGCTAAACTGCAAGCAGTTCTTAGTACCCTTGATATTGGTAAAGAGGTCTTGCATGATCTTAACATCAAGGCGATTCAGCCAAGGTGCCTGTGCTCCGTTACGCTCAGCGTACTGACCGCGGTTAGCGCGCAGGTATTTGTCTTGCTGAATATAACGCTCAAATAAAGCTCTCTGGGCCGCTTGGTTGTATACGACACCGTTTACGGTATTATCCACGAACAACATTTGCTGTACTTCGGTAGCGGTAGGGATGTACATAAGATCATTTCCTTGAATACCATCACGGTTAAAGTCGAGATCGTAGGTATAAGAGAAGCGACCATTGATACCGCCATTATAGAAGGCAGAAATGGTAGTGGCCAGGTTCTTGAAATACTCCTTACGGTAAGAGATCATCGCTACTACGCGATCGGGAACCACGTAGTCGGCATGGCTGAGCATTTGTGCATTGGGTCCCCATACATTGGGTGTTCCCTGCCAGGCAGAAAGAGGCTGGTCGCCACCACCGTCATACAAATTGGCGGCCACCGATTTGGTGTAGGCAACCGACCAAGAAAGACCTTTGCTATACATCTTCTCGATCTTGGCGGTAAGCGAGAAGTAATAACCACGGGTTCCGTTATCCAATATCACTGGGTTAAAAGCTCCCGAGGCATTAGGTTGAGGAACACCATTATTAAGCGTATTGATAAAGCGTGTTTGGTTGGTGGCTCCATAAATAGGACGTCTGTCAGGATAACCATCAACAGCTAGAGAGGCAGGAGAGATCATATTAGGATTACGGAAGATGGCCGTATACATGTCTTTGTTGAAGATGGCTTCGAGGGTTCCGACAATTCCTTTACCTAAACGTGTATCGATGGCAAGGGTAGTCTTCCAGGTCTGGGGATTTCTAAAGTCTTCAACTAGGGCAGTAACGCTACCGGGGACAATGGTTCCGGCTGTGGGTACTGTAGAGGGTCTGTAAGCAGCAGGATCGGGATTGAAAGGACCAGGCGTGTTTGCCTGACCATTCCAGAACTGAGTAACCTGAATCATTCCGTTATCACCAGACTGGCTCACAATCCATACGAAGGGAACGCGACCGGTAAAGATGCCGGTTCCACCACGAATCTGTAAGGAGCGATCACCGTAAAGATCCCAGTTAAATCCTAAGCGTGGAGACCACATTAAACGATTCTTAGGGAGGTTTCCGGTATTGATTTTTTCGCCGCCATCAAAGTTCATGTTAAGCACCAGAGGGTGGGTCAAGATCTGAGGCACATCGGGGTAGGTGGGCAGATCCACACGCAGTCCTAATGTTAAACGGAAGTCTTTGGTAACAGCGATCTCGTCTTGTCCGTACGCAGAGTACTGGGCAAACTTGAATGAAGAGAAGGCTGGAGCAAAGTTCTTAGACAAAGAATAAGTTATAGCAAAATCTCTGGGCTTGGCACGCAGGGCAGGGTTAGGATTGATGGAGCTGGCAAAATCGGCCCAGGTATTAAACACATAGTAGCTGGTGCCAAAGCGCTGGAAACCGTTGATGGTTTCACTGAGCTCATATTGACCACCCACTGTCCAGTTATGCTTTCCGGTAGTCCAGGTCAGGTTGTTGATCACCGAATAGGTCTTAACCTGACGCAGGTTGCCAAAGCTGAAAGGCTCAAATCCGAATGATGTATAGGGAGCAGGACCAGTAACACCGCCGGTGTTGCTCAAAATGTCTACGAAAGGAAATACCTGGCTGTCGGTAGAGCGAGAATCATTTTGGAAGGTGTAAGTGGCGCGCAGGGTATTGGCCATCTTACCCCAGGTAGAGTTTAACTCGCCAGCCAATGAATAAAGGTTGGCACCCTGAAAATAATTGGAGTTTTTAAACCACAACGAAGTACTTGCCGTACGATTGCTGGTGTAGTTAACGTTGGATCCACTTACAGAAGTACTGGGAGTAAAAGGCTCACCGCCCTCTACTTGGCTGTAACGGATGTTCATGCGATGTTTGTCGTTGATGTTCCAGTCAATGCGGGCCAGGTATTTGGTACGCTCGATGTTGGGGACATATCCTTGATATGGGCCGGTCACGTATCCGTAGTTGTCGAGCAAAAACTTGCTAATAAATTCTAATGAGTCTACCGTCGGTCTTACGATGTTGGGAGCACTTCCGTAGGGAGCCGCAGCTGTTGCCGCAAAGAAGTTTTGAATGGACTTAGGCTGATTCTCCGTTTCGTAGTTGATAAAGAAGAATAACTTGTTTTTAATAATGGGGCCGCCCATCCGGAAACCATACTGGTTAAACTCTTCTACAGGACGAATGAACTTGGCTTGCTCAACCTGGTCACCTCTTTGTTTTTCGTTACGGAAGTAGCGATAAACAGATCCGGTGAACGTGTTGGTTCCAGAGCGGGTTACAGCGTTTACGGCCGAACCAATAAAGCCTGATTGACGAATATCGAAAGGAGTGATGTTGATAGAGATCTCATCTAACGCATCGAGTGAGATAGGAGCTCCGCCGGCTGGGAGGTTAGAGCCGATACCGAAGCTGTTGTTAAAGTCAGATCCGTCTACGGTAAAGTTGTTTTGACGATAGTTTCCTCCTCCAATAGAGGGGCCATTCGCCTGCGGTGTCGCACGAGTGATCTCGTTAATGCTACGGCTAAAAGTAGGTAGCGTATTGATCTGACGAGTACCCACGTTAGTGACAGCGCCGGTACGACCTGCATTGAGAATAGAATTTCTTCTGCCACCCACTACAACATTTTGCAATGCAGCAGCTGTGCTAAGCAATTCGGAGTTTAAAACATAGGGATCGCCAAGCTGCAGATAGATATTTTCGAACTTCTCTGCTTGGTGTCCCACATAGCTCACCTCGATGGTGTACGGACCGCCCACCCGCATGTTTTGGATGGTATACTGCCCGCCTGTGCGGGTAATGGTCGTGTACTTGGTTCCTGAGGGCACGTGTGTGGCAACGATCGTGGCACCGACAAGGGCTTCTTTGTTGTTGCTTTTAACATCACCGGTCAAGACAGCGGTTGTGACCTGTGCAAAAACGGATGAAACCGTCATCAAAGCGACCACAAGCAGAAAGAGTATTCTCTTAAGCATATTTATATTGGTTTTCAGATGCAAAGAAAGGGAATATTCCCAAAATAAATATAACGAAATATTGACAAAATTGAGTTTCAAACGGTATGGCTTACAAGGAGATGAATAAACCCGGGCCATACCTACTAAAAGGGGCGGAGTTGGATTATGGGCTTGCGGGAGAAAAGGGGAAGCGACGTGGAAGCCGATAGCGGCGGGTTAAATTACAAAAGATTGAAAGTCAATATTTTAATTCGATCTCTTTTTCTTTTTAGAGCTGCCAAAGAAATCAGACAGTTTGTCGTATTCCCTTTTGTACGACAAACTGGCCCCTGCCCGGCGAGATCTGACTACACTGGCGCTGGTACTAGCTGTCAGAAAATCGGCATTGGTCCGGTAGAAAAAAGAGGCCCGGATGGTTCCACTCGGGTTAATCAGCCATTCCATCGTAACATCGGGCAGCAATAAGATGCTTTGTTGAACGCTAGACTGAGCTCCCTGTCCTAGCGGAGCATCCATGCCCAGGCCAGTAGAGATAATAAAACGGTTATCAAAAAACGAGCGTCCGATCGAGAAGTTAACATTACTGCTCAGGTTCAATGCCGTGCTGTTAGAGGCTAGCAAATTTCTGTTGTACAAAGAGGTGTTGAGATTAATGCGGTATTTATCACTTCTAAGGAGGTTGCTGAATAGTTTGTTGATTTGATCGCTAAGCACCGACAATAAGATCCCCGAGATGGTACTTACGTTAACGCCTGCACCCGATAAACTACCGCCCAATTC
The DNA here is from genome assembly GCA_947458335.1 of Chitinophagaceae bacterium. Taxonomy (GTDB): domain Bacteria; phylum Bacteroidota; class Bacteroidia; order Chitinophagales; family Chitinophagaceae; genus JJ008. The sequence goes on from CANGYW010000004.1 coordinate 25,319, forward strand.
ATTAGGGGCAAAACTATTGAATACGATTAGATAGGTAACCTGCCGGTTGAGTTCGTTTACATTGTTTTGCAGCTGTCTGATCAGCAGTGTGAGCTCAGGATTGACAGTGGCAATACTATTGGGAGGAAAATCCAGCGAAAAGGCAATCGAGGGTTTAAAAAGTTTGTCGGTCAACTTGGCAATTACAAATACATCACTACGCGCATTGCTCACATCAGCGGTCAGGTTAAGCGTGCTGGCTAGCGGGGCAAAGCTGACTCGCTCGCTTTTGTAAACGGCTTCGAACTTTATATCAGCATCGTAAGGGTCACCATTCCATTCAATATAGTTGGTGGCTCCTTTTCTGATCTCGAAAGGTTTTTTAAAGAAAGATTGAAAGGTGAATAAGTAGCTGCCTTCTTCTATTCCTAGTCTTCCGCGAAGCGTAAGTGGTTCTGTAGTGCCTGATCGGATCTTGAGCGTGCCGCTTCCTTTTCCTTTAATCTCGTCTCCGGTGAGTTCGTCTAGTACCACTTTAACTTGCACCAATGGATTTGCCGTTAGTTCCAGGTCAAATAAAATGTTATCACCGCTTCTTTCGTAATCTTCGCTCTCTATCTCTTTTCCGAATTTTCTCTCTACTAAAAAATCGGCAGTACCGCTTTCTCGTCCGGTACCCGGTGGCAGTGTTACGTAACTACTGTCTTTTTCTGAAGCCGTTGCATTGAGCGTCATGACCATATCACTTTGCGGACCGCGCAATTGTAACAGGGCCGTTCCTTTTACATTTCCATAGAACAGATCGTTATCGGCGCGGGTTGTATAGAGTAGTTGCACAGGCCGGTTTTCTTGTTCGCCGCGTGTACCAGGTTTGCGCGTCGATACATCCAGGTCGTAAAACAGGTCGTAAAATGATTGGTGATCGATGCCTCCTGTAATGTAAATGGGATTTTGGGTAATGGTATCGCGAAGAACTAGTCCGTTCAATTCAATTCGGGTGGGCGTCAGTTCGATCTCCTTGTCTTCAATCCGGTAATAACATTGGGTATAGTTAACGCGCAGACCGGCGTTGCTCAGCAGGCCTTTTCCGGTTACGGCCGGTCGGTTCAGGTCTCCGCCAATTATCACATCACCGGTTAAATAGCCTGTAATATCACTAAAAAGATCTCCTAAGAATCGCTCAAGCAACTTAATGGGGTATTGCTGTGTGTTGAGTGAGATCTTATTTTTTTCGCTAAGGGAGTCGTTCGTATACAGTTGCATATCGAACGATAGCCGTTCTTGCTGGTTGAGGGTCGAACCTCGTGCTGTGATTATGCCGCTCTGTTGATCAAACGAAAGCTGAGCGCTAAGTTCACCGATCGAATCATTATCGAGTCGCAGTAAGCGAGTAGTGATTGGTCCGCTATTGATATGCAAGTTGCCGATCGGATCTTCTATGAATAGTTTACCCGATACTACACCCTCAAGGCGATTGTCGGGCAGTACATAGGGGGCAACATCATTCAGATTGATATTGGAGAACTCTAAGCTGATTCTGTCCTTTTGATCGGTCTCTTTAGCCAACGTGCGCAGTCGTACTTGTTGTTCCCCTTCGTATAAGAATAAATTTCCGCTTACCGGGCTATTTTTTCTAAGCACCAATTCGCCCTCCTCGCCAAGTGTCCACAGTTTACCATTGATCGTAAAGTCGGAAGGATCCCAATGCAGGGCAAAGCCGTCTTTGAAGGTGGTCACTAATGCATTCAGGTTAAGTTTTTCAACGCCGCTGCCTTTGCCTGAACGCAGTTGTATTCTTGATGAGTCATTACTGGCGCTAAACTGCAAGGTGATGGGCGGTAATGACACCGTATCGTTGAACGTGAACTGTGAAACACTTCCCTCTAAGCGTAGTTGATCATAGGTCGCTGCACTGTTAATGACGATCCGCTCGGCCTTATATTGTTCGTAGCGTAGTTCGGGTATGGTAGCCTGCAACGAAAAGTTGTTATCGGCAGCAGACCAAAAGCCCTCAATACTGCTGTAGTTTAATCCTGACCAACCGGGTGCTATGGCTGTTAAAAAAGGTCCTGCCAAAGAGGTCTGTACCGAAAAGTCTAGTCGAGTATCAGGGGCCAACGATGTCGGGAGTGTAAATTGCGAAGGATAGTAGCGGGCTAAAAAATGTTGTCCAATCAAACCGATCTCATGTAGTTGATATTGTCCTTTGAGGTGTATATTAAATTCATTGGAGAGGATGGAAATGTTTTTTTGTGATGCCGTGTTGCTTACCTGTATGATGAGGGAATCTAGCGGAAGTAGTTCCTCTTTGACGGTAATAGCGGCATTACGAAAAGCCAGTGTTGCCTCTAGTTGACTTGCGTCTTGGTATTGTATGTCTGACTCGATTTGCCCGGAGAGTTGAATATCTTTTGCCGAGAGTTGAAGTTCTTTAAGAGAGGCTTTTTCGACGATGCCTGAAATATGAAGATTCTTTACGTTGTTATTAGCATACAAAGTTGCTTCGAGAGGCCCTGTTAGTAAATGCTCATCTTGGATACGGGTTTTAATGCGGAGTGTTTGATCTTTAAGCGACCCCTCTATTCGAATGTTATGGTAGGTGTAGTCGTTATACGCCACAGCGCCAATAGTACCCTCGAAAGTTGATATAGCATCTGACCACTCTAGGCCCCGGCCTTGAGCGCTGCCTTTAAAATCAATGCGACCCAATGAGGCTACACCACTCAACGCACCTAGGTCAAAGGCGAAAAGCTCTACCGCACCCTCGTACTCCGGAGGTCGATTGGCAGGTAGCTTAACGAGGAGTTTGGTGCCTACAGAACCCAGGCCTGTTTGCCAGTTTCCGTTGGCAGTAAATTGTTGTTGCTGGCCAGTGAGTGAACCCTGAAAGCGTAGATAGCGAAGTCGGGAGAGGGCTGTGTTTTTTTGTTGAGCTAATGAGGGTATAAAAAATACTAGGTCCTCATACGAGGTGTTCAGACGTTTTGCCTGCAGCGTGAATGATCTTTTTTTAGCATTCTTTAGGTTGCGAAGTTGTAGGTCTCCCTGTAAGAAGCTCTCACTACCTGCTTGTAATAAAATATTATTGATGTCTAGATCAGCAGCATTACCACTAATGCGGGCTTTTAGTTGTACATCTTTATTTAATGCAGCGGCGGCAGGATAGAAAAACGCAATGTCTTTGCTGCTAATAAGTGAATGGAAGATCTGCATCTCCAATTGAGCGGCATCTCCCAACGATGTTTGTAGGGGGGGTGTAGGAAATCGAAGTTGGGTACGCTGCTCCACGACACTATGATTGGTTTGTAACAAGAAGCTATCTAATGATATGCTGCCAGGCATCCATTCAATCTTACTGCGTAGCTTTTTTATGGCAAATCCACTGCGTTCCTTTGCATTCAATGTAAGGGTGCTTTGTAGCGTATCTCCTTTGAGTGCCGTGTTGCTGAGTAGCAAGTCTAGTTCGTCAATGGCTGGTTGTGCAGCATCGAATAAGCCGGGAATAAGTTTTCGCCCCTGTACGGTAATAACAAAGCTTCCTTTTCTTATGTCAATGCGACCTAGTTGAAGATTGGGCAAGGCAACTGAAAAAAATGAACCCATCCTGTCACTGGTTTTTTGGGGAGAAAACTTCTCGTTTTTCGCCAAAGAAGGGGCTTTTAAGGCAGCAAATTGATTCCAGTTCAGTTTTGGTTTATCTATTAGTAATGAGTGGATGCGAATAGATTTGCTTTCGGTCGAGAGGCGATCGGCTTGTAACTCTACTTTTTCTACACGGGCGTGTAGGGAGTTACCTTCCCAGTAGTCTGTTCGTTCGAGGCGGATGGAGCGAAGCGATAGGTGGTGCAGGTGCAGTGGTGTCGATTTATTCGAAGATTGGCTGCTAGCTGATGCGCCTTTCGTGAAATAATCAATAATAAATTGATGACGCCATGTACTGTCGGTGCGATATAGTCTAATAAATGCATCTTCTAGTTGTACATGTGTCAGGTCAATACTGTCCTTGATAAAAAACCAGTCGGTAAGTCGCAGTTGCAATTGTTGCGCGTATACGATAGTATCCTGCTGGCGATCCATCACCAGCAGGCCTTGTAGTGAGAATCGGTCTAATAGTGAGAACGAAACCCGGTTCACCGCTATTTGAGTCTCTAGTTTTTTGGAAAGTACAGAGGCTACCTTTTTCCCCAACCAGCTTTGCACGGCTGGGGTCTTTAGTAGCAAAAAAACGCTGCAAAGCAATAGCAACACAGTAAGGACTGCCCATTTTACTATTTTAGCTGCTGTTTTCAGAAAAAAACGTTGATTGTAAAATTAGTGAAAGAGCCCCAGTAAGATTGGTTAAATTGCTTAAAATCGAACGTATGAAACGCTTGCTTTTGTTTGCTTTCTCCTTACATAGTTTATGGGTGGCAGCCCAAATGTCCGCATCGTTGCCTATTTCATCTTCTGGGCGCTATGTGTTGGTGGTTCATGGCGGAGCCGGCACCATTAGTAAAAATCTAATGACACCAGAGCGCGAAAAAAAATATCATGAAGCCCTAGATAACGCGTTGCGTGTAGGAGCCGCTATTTTAGAAAGGGGCGGATCTTCGCTTGACGCGGTTGAGGCCTCCGTTCGTGTGCTTGAGGACAATCCCCTCTTTAATGCGGGTAAGGGAGCTGTATTTACAGCTGAGGGTATTAATGAGTTAGATGCGGCTATCATGGAGGGGGCCACTTTACGAGCCGGCTCTATTGCAGGCGTACGAACGATTCGTAATCCTATTTCCGCAGCCCGTGCCGTTATGGAGCGGTCCGAGCACGTGCTCTTGACCGGGCAAGGAGCCGAGACTTTTGCTAAAGAGCAAGGCTTAACGATGGTTGACCCATCTTATTTCTATACGTCCGAAAGATGGGAATCGTTGCAGCGGGCTAAAAAAAGAGATTCACTGGCTGCTACCGGTACACCCAACCATAGTGCCTCTCTATTATTAGAGCAGCAAAAGAGTCGTTATGGTACCGTAGGGGCGGTTGCCCTCGACCAGCAAGGTCACCTAGCAGCTGCAACGAGCACCGGCGGTATGACCAATAAGAAATGGGGTAGGGTGGGCGATGCGCCCATTATTGGCAGCGGTACTTATGCTAACGATAACACGGTGGCCATAAGTTGTACGGGATGGGGAGAGTACTTTTTGCGACTGGTAATGGCCAAGTCGATCAGTGATCGTATGGAATTTGGGCAACAGCCTTTACAACAGGCTGCCGATGAAATGGTGCTGCGACAACTACCTGCACTCGGTGGAGACGGTGGATTAATTGCTGTAGACAAGCAAGGGAATATCACCATGCCCTTTTGTACAGAGGGTATGTACAGGGGTTACATCAAAAAAGAAACGGCGACAGGTCTCGTACAGACAAAGACATTCATCTTTAAGTAATACGGCGATTAAAATTTATGACCGAAGGTGATCATTACACGGCTTCCGCGGGCATCTATCCGCGCGCCTTCCACGGCCTGTTGAGAAAGACGGTAGGCGTAGTGAGCGTCTTTGCCCGTGGTATGTACAAAGGTCACATCAATAAAGTTGCCTTTATTTCGATAGCCAAGTCCGCCGCTAAGTTGTACACGCCGTCCTCTTGGCGAATAGCTCTCGCGATAGGGATTTCCCAGTAAGGCCACTCCAGCTCTGGTCATCAGCGTGGTAAATTTTAATTCGCCACCTACCCGAAGGTTGAGAGCGCTTCGAAACGAATTGTCAATGGTTTCGTTGAGTTCTTTAAAGTAGTTACGAGTTGTTTGGCTATTGTCGATTTCGGGGTCTACGCGAAAAGAAGAGGTGCTGTAATTGACATATTCCAGGTCTGCTGTCAGAAATCCTTTCTGTCTGGTTACGTCCTCTGTTTCGTTGATCACGTACGACCCACTTACCAAAAAGCGATAAGGCGTCAAGTGAAAGTAAGTGAATTGGGCATCTTCTCCATTGGTAAATAGCGAAGAGCTTTGTGTTTGAACGCCCTTATAGTTTTCGGTATCTGTGGTTACAGAAGCTGAGTAAATGTCGGTAAGACGCAGCCAGGTTGGCGTGTGAAAGGCCACCCCAAATCGCCAAAAAGGGGCAGGACGATAGATCATCCCGACTTTAAGATTTAATCCATTTCCGTTGGTCTCCAGCCGCTGTTCGAGCGTTGCATAATCGAAGTTGTTCAAATCTTGTGTTGCATCCGCCTCTGTAAAGGTGCTGGTGCGGTTGTAAAAGATAAAAGGAATGCCCAAGGTAAATCCAAAATAGATCTTCTCGTTCACCGATCCTCCATAGCCAAGTGCCAACTCATTGATGGCTCCGCGGCTGCGAATAGAATTTTCTTGTAAAAGTCCCGAAGAAGCAGTGGCCCTGGTCTTATAACGAAAGTTCCCAGTGCTTCCCCCGCCAATGGTATCGATCCAGTACGTATTAAAGGCCAGGCTGCTTCCAAAGGGAAAGTCCTGTGCTACTCGATTGGCATCGCCTATCGATCCTATCTCTTCTAGAAAACGCTGTGAATAGGAATGGCGGGTATTTAGGCCTCGATACAATAAGTTATTGCTAAAGGTGGCGGTTTGGTTAAGCGCTATGGCAAAGGCGCCCGTTCTTTTTTGCTCGGCCTTTTTTCCTATTCCATGTTCCTGAAATTGTGTACCCGTTACCAGGCCGATAGTGCCAAATCCCAAGTTGCCACGCTGTTCGGTCTCAGTTCTACCCAAGTAAGTGGTTTTGTTACGGAGGCGCTGATAAGCGGGTGACAGAGTCAGGTCTCCGGTCTTGTAAAATCCAAGTCCGGCCGGATTTACGAATAGCGCAGAAAGATCGCCACCCAGCGAAGCCATGGCCCCTCCAATAGCTTGCTGGCGGGCCGTCCCATTCGGCTGGGTCCAGGCATATCGAAGCGCATCGTCGGGTTCTTGAGCATGGGTTACTGACAAGAGGAGTACGAAACTGATCGATAACGAAAAATTCTTTACAGGTAGCATGTTGTGTAGATCAAAAGAGTCCAATGGAAGATCAGAATCTTCTAACAGGAGCACTGCTACCCGAAGAGGAATTCGATGAATTAGTATTGACTGGGGAGGATACGGGCGATCCACCCGAAACGCCTCCCGGGCTGCCCCCATTAAAGGCTTCTCGCAGCGCATTGCCTCTAGTGCTGGAGCCGGGATTTCGTGACGTTCCGTAGGGGATATAGTTGCCACCTGTACTCGTGTTTTGCTGGATCATCTTGAGATTGACAGGCGCTTGCTGATAGCTTCCTAGATTATAAACACGAGGACGTGTATATATATTTTTTACCGGTGCTTGAGCAATAGCTACTGGAAAAAAATAGGGATTGTAAAAATAATTCCAAGAAACATACGGGTTTAGTGCAGGCGCAAAAAACTGATTATAACCTAGCGACCAGCGTTCGAAAGTGTACCAGTCATCGAGGTCATTCCAGCGATTGCGATTGCGAATGCGCATTCGTAAGAATCGATCTTCCTCGTCTTCTTCGTAGTAACGCACCCGGCGTGTCTCTGTTCGTTGCACACGAACATACTCGGCTTCGGGTCTGGCAGGAGAGAAGTAAACGTCGTCCGGTGTCTGACCGGTCTTATAGGCAGTACTGCAGCCAGCCAGCAACAGCACGCAACATACTAAAAGAGGCGAGGTTGTTTTCATAGCCGAAGTGGTTAATTTTGTATTCCTGAACAAAGTTCGGCATCTTGCGATGATATCGTAGGCCGGGCTGTTAAAAAAAAGGTAAACCCGGCCGGCGCCACTATCCGCTTATGAGTAAAGAGATTACATCCAGAAGCACCGACTACTCCCAATGGTACAACGATCTGGTGATAAAGGGAGAACTGGCCGATTATTCTGCAGTGCGAGGCTGCATGGTCATAAAGCCCTATGGCTTTGCCCTTTGGGAAAATATGCGAGACGTCTTAGACAAGATGTTCAAGGACACCGGTCACGTCAATGCCTACTTTCCGTTATTTGTTCCCAAGAGTCTTTTTGAGGCCGAAGAAAAAAATGCCGAGGGCTTTGCCAAGGAGTGTGCTATCGTTACTCATTATCGTTTAAAAGCCGACCCCGATCGTCCCGGCAAGTTGATGGTCGATCCAACTGCCAAGCTCGAGGAAGAGCTTGTGGTTCGACCCACCAGCGAGGCCATCATTTGGAATACGTACAAAAATTGGATACAATCCTATCGTGATCTTCCTATTTTGGTCAACCAATGGGCCAATGTGGTACGTTGGGAAATGCGCACCCGTCTTTTTTTACGTACGGCCGAATTTTTATGGCAAGAGGGGCATACCGCGCATGCTACTCGACAAGAGGCCCTCGACGAAACCGTCAAAATGCTAGAGGTGTATGCCGATTTTGTAGAGAACTATATGGCCGTGCCTGTTATTAAAGGTGTCAAAACTCCCCAAGAACGTTTTGCCGGAGCCGAAGACACCTATTGCATCGAAGCACTGATGCAAGATGGTAAAGCGTTGCAAGCAGGTACTTCTCATTTTTTGGGTCAGAATTTTGCCAAGGCTTTCGAGGTTAAGTTTAGCGATCGCGACAATAAGCTCGATTACGTTTGGGCCACCAGTTGGGGAGTCAGCACTCGACTAATTGGTGCATTGGTGATGGCGCACAGCGATGATGAAGGGCTGGTGCTTCCGCCCCGTATCGCTCCGCTGCAGGTAGTGATTGTTCCCATCTACAAAGGCGATGAACAAAAGGGGGCTATTGATGCCTGCGTACATGAGTTGATGCAATCATTAAAGCCCATGGGTATTCGTGTCAAATACGATGATAACGACAATGCCCGTCCGGGATGGAAATTTGCCGAGTATGAGATGAAAGGTGTTCCCATTCGTTTGGCCATTGGAGCTCGTGATCTAGAGAACAAGGTAGTTGAATTGGCACGACGCGATACCCGCGAGAAGTCAACGGTGCCGTTAGAGGGACTTGCGGAACGAATACAACAATTGCTAGAAGAGATTCAGCAGCAACTTTTCAACAAGGCACTGGCTTATCGTAACGACCATATAACGGATGTTGATACCTGGGATCAATTTGTTTCGCTCCTCGACACTAAAGGCGGTTTTATGGCGGCTCATTGGGACGGCACGGCCGAGACCGAAGAAGCCATCAAAGAAAAGACCAAAGCCACCATCCGCTGTATTCCATTAGATAATAAGCAAGAAGCTGGCTATTGTATTTTAACGGGTAAACCCTCTGCGCAGCGCGTGCTATTTGCCAGGGCCTATTAAAAATGACAAATTTCGAATCGCCATTTGCAGCCGGTAAGGTGTTGCTAATCGACAAGCCATTGGGTTGGACATCCTTTGATGTGGTCAGAAAACTTAGGCATCTTATCCGTATCAAGAAAATCGGTCATGCAGGTACTCTCGATCCACTTGCTACCGGTCTGCTAATTGTTTGCACCGGAAAGTTTACCAAGCGCATTAATGAGTTTATGGCGCAAGAAAAAGAGTATACTGGCACTATTACGTTGGGAGCGGTTACACCAAGTTATGATCTTGAAACCGAGCCAGTAGATCATCGCGACATTGGTCATATTTCGTTGGCTAAAATACAAGAGGCGATGCAGCTTTTTATCGGGTCGATTTTGCAGGTTCCGCCCGCACACTCTGCCATCAAAGTAAAGGGTAAGCGTGTGTATGAAATGGCTCGAAAGGGACAGTCTGTAACGCTCGAGCCACGCCGCATCACCATTTCTTCTTTTGAGGCCGTGCAGTACAATGAAGGAGTATTGCACTTTAGAGCAGTCTGTTCTACTGGAACCTATATTCGAAGTTTGGCGCACGATCTGGGGGCTGCGCTTCAATGTGGCGCTTATCTAAGTTCGTTGCGAAGAACTCGGATTGGGGCTTTCGCAGTCGAGGAGGCGCAAACACCCGAGCAGTTTGAGCGATCGCTCAGCGCCTGATGGCAATAACGCATAGACGGTAATAATCTATAGAATAAAGGGATAGTTGATGCCCAATTGAAACTGGTCCATATCACTCCATCTCTTATAGCCAAACCATTTGTTTTGATACGCCGCATTAACAGGCGAGGGGCTTGGATCTTTTGCTTTAACAGAGTAGTCGAGTCTTATTACAAAATAGGTAAAGTCTATACGAAGCCCACTGCCGACGCCCACCGCTAAGTCTTTGCCCAGTCGTTGTAGGGAAAACACTTCTTCTGGTTTTCTTCCGGGGGCTTGTTTTACATACCAAATGTTTCCGATATCGGTAAATAGCGCGCCGTTGATCTTAAATCCAGCAAGGCTAAAGAAAGGAAAACGATATTCGAGGTTGGCCTCGAGTTGTAAGTCTCCATAACGCTCGGGTAAACCGTTGTTGCCGTACGATTGTATAGAGGAGCCAGGTCCCAGTTTACGAAGACCCCAAGCACGCATACTATTGGGGCCGCCTGCAAAATATTGGCGGTATAGCGGCAAGTTAAATCGCTTGTTCGGATTGACTGTGTTATCGAATTCATAGCCCGCTCCGACAAAAAAGCGCATGGCAATGGCAGAGCGTCGCATGCTAATCTTAGTGGCAAGATCCAGGTCCACTTTTACAAAGCGAAAAAGCTGGCTGTCTAAGAAAGGGGTTCGAATCAGCCCGGTTAGCAATCCGGATTCTTCTATGTTAAAGCGAAAATTAGTAATTCGGTTATGGCGTTGGCGCGACAGAAGAACACCGGCCGTAACAGATGAGATAAGTCCATCCACAAAAATATTTTTTAGCAGTGCATTGCTGGCAATCAACTCCTCTAGTTTCGCTCTTCGTGCGATAGCATTGTATTCGATGTTGGGTAAACGCAAGGTGAACAGCGCGTTTCGGTGCCGAAAATCGTAACCCCAGGCAGC
>CANGYW010000005.1 GCA_947458335.1 Chitinophagaceae bacterium
GGCAAAACGCAACTTATTAATCATTTCGAGGTGGTAGGTACCGATAAAAAAAAATGGTACCTAGTTGACTTGCCCGGCTATGGCTATGCAGCCACCGTATCGCAAAAAGCTCGTAACAATTGGGGCAATATGATCGAATCATATATCCGTAAACGTGAGAACCTGGTTTCTTTATTCGTGCTCATCGACAGCCGCCATACACCTCAGGCAATCGACCTTGAATTTATTAGACAACTTGGACAGTGGCAGGTGCCGTTTTCTATCATCTTTACCAAGACCGATAAGAATAAGCCCGGCGCCACTGTTCGTAATGTAGAGACGTTTAAAAAGGCGCTCTTGGAGGAGTGGCAATCGTTGCCACCTTTATTTTTGACCTCTGCTGAAAAAAGGGAGGGAAGAGAAGAATTGTTATTTCATATCTGTTCGCTACACGATACGTTCACTGCTCCAAAACGCTAGAGGATGCTCTCAGTAGCGGAAACAATCTGTGTGGCTAACCAATGTTACTCAGTTAACAGCCTTGTTGGCACAGCTGCTGCTGGCAAAGGCTTCAGGTTTGGCTTTAAAGGCAAACCCCATACCAAGAATATATCCCATGGCTTCTCGTAGTGCATCGTTGCTTTTGAATTGTGGGTTGGTATTGATATCAGCATGCACTTCCATATCCACTTCGTATTGGGTAAACAAGGGGCATAGTTGGTAAGCAATATCGATGCTCTTGGCCACTTCGGTTAGCATTCTCTCTTTGATCGTAAAGGGCTGTTGCGTCTTTTCATTGTGCAAGAACATAAAGCCTCCTTGACCTTCGCGTAAAAAAACAATAACAGTAGCAAACTCGGTCTCCTTTCCCTTAACCTGCGAGTCGGTCCCAATGCAAACTTTTAAGCGATGTCCTTTCTCCGTTTCGCGGCAGATGGCTTTTTCTACGGCTTCGAAAAGGGGGAACTCCAGCGGATCTCCATTGAACTTTCTCCATTGCATAAACGAGTGTTTATACAATTTACTATATAGCTACTTGCTTTACGGGTTCGCTGTGCACAAAATATGCACACAACATTAATTTAATAGAGGGAATATTGCCCTGTTTGCAACAAGACCAGGGTGCAGGCCTCTTGCGTTACAATACCGGCCAGCCGGGCTTTTTCTTCAAAAACCGGATTTTCGGTGCCTGGATTAAAAATAATTCGTCGAGGCCGCAGCGCAAGGATGTCTTCGTAGTAGGCTTGCTGAAGGGTAGGATTCAGATAAAGAGTGACTGTATCGATCGTCCAATCCGAAGAAATAGAAGTGACAATGGGTACATCTTGTATTTGCCCGCTTTTTCTTCCTACGGCATAAACGGGGTGATGCTGATTAGTTAAGAATTCAACGGCTCGATAGCTGTACCGCTCCGCATTTTCGGAGGCGCCCAACACAAGCGTTACTACTTTCTTTGACATATTGCAAAGCTACGCGATTCGAAAGCTGTTTCTAAAAGGCTCAAGCTACCTGTAAGCTAAACCAATAGAGATTCTCTTAGAGGAATAACCGAACCGGATTTTCGAGGAATCGTTTTACCGTTTGCAAGAAGGCAGCACCAGTGGCTCCATCCACACTGCGATGGTCGCAGCTAAGCGTCAGTTTCATGACCTGGGTGGCAGCGAATCCCTCTCCTTTCCGAACGATCTTTTCGCTAATGCGGCCTACGGCCATAATGCAGCTATCAGGCGGATTGATAATAGCCGTGAACTCATCGATATCCATCATCCCCAAATTAGAAATGGTAAACGTGTTGCCGGTAAATTCGTTGGGTTGTAATTTTTTGCTCTTAGCTTTTGCAGCAAGTTCTTTGGTTTCGGCCGCAATTTGAGGAAGTGTTTTTTGATCGGCAAAGCGAATAACAGGAACTATGAGACCATCTTCTATGGCAACTGCTACACCTACATGTACATGCTGATAGCGTCTTATCTTGTCGCCCATCCACGAAGCATTGACAGCGGGATGTTCCCGTAGGGCCAGCGAGACCGCTTTAACAATCATATCGTTAAAGCTTACTTTAACAGGGCTGAATTCATTTAGCTGGGTTCTGGCAGAGATGGCGTTGTCCATATTCACTTCCATCTTTAGATAGAAGTGAGGAGCACTAAATTTACTTTCTGCCAATCGCTTGGCGATAATACCGCGCATTTGCGAGTTAGGAATATCGGTATACCCTTCGGTGGCTTGTCCGGTAAATGGCTGTAGCGAAGCCGTTGTTAGGGTTGCCGCGGGGGCAGCAGTGGCGGCCGGTTCAAATCGATCAATATCCGATTTGATGATGCGTCCGCCGTCTCCACTTCCTTTGAGCAATCGAAGGTCTACTCCTTTTTCTTTCGCTATCTTCTTAGCCAGTGGCGATGCAATGATGCGTCCGTTAGAAACACTGGACAAGGTCTCGGCCATGGGCTGAGCAGCTAAAGCAGCAGGAGTTGAAGTGTCTACAGTAGAAACAGTGGCAGCCGAAGCCGTGGCGGTAACAGTGGGGCTAGAGGTAGCCGTTGTGGCCATCGCTTGTGCAGCAACAATAGCATCTATATCTACTTTCCCTTTTTCTCCAATGATGCAAAGAAGACCATTGACAGGAATTTTTTCGCCTTGCTTGGCGCCAATATAGAGCAGGGTTCCATTTTTGTAACTCTCGAGCTCCATGGTGGCTTTATCGGTTTCGATATCTGCCAGCACATCCCCCTTTTTAACGGTATCTCCAACCTGTTTATTCCAGCTGGCAATAACGCCCGCTTCCATGGTATCGCTTAATCGCGGCATTAGTACCACTTCTTCGATCTTGGAAAGGTCCAGTGATTGTGTAGTCGCACCGACAGTTGTGGCAGCGGCGGCTGGGGTGGCAGGAGTTGCAGTAGGTTTCAACGAGGAATCAGACGAAGATTCAATAGCTGCGGCTGGAGCAGGCTTTGAAGCAGAAAGTAGCGAGCTGATATCTTCGCCACTTTTTCCAATGATGGCCAGCAGGTCGTTGACTTGCAGTTTGGATCCTTTGTCTGCACCAATATGTAATAAGACACCGTCTTTGTAACTCTCAAGTTCCATTGTGGCCTTGTCGGTCTCCACCTCTGCCAGTAGGTCTCCTTTTTTTACCGTGTCGCCCACCTTTTTGTGCCAGGCGGCGATCACCCCTTCCGTCATGGTATCACTCAACCGGGGCATTAAGATCACTTCTGCCATTCGCCGTTCAATTTTAAGGCTCGAAATTAAGGAAAATGCGGTATTGGCGGCTATCAGTAATCCAGCTCAAGCCGAAGCCGGTCCTTTAGTTCCTGTACCAGCGGATATTGTTTGACTATTTCCTGAAATTGTTCTTTACTGCTCAGCATTCCTTCGGACGGGGATTGTTGGCCTGCTGGCTCTTCTACCAGCACGGTAAATTTGAGGCCACTGACCTGCAGATGTTGCTGCAAAAACTGAAAAAGGGAGTTGCGTTCTTGTTCAATGAACTTTTGCTCAATGTTATTGGCGGTAATCACCTCAAAGCTATTGCCATCACTAATGCGTAACTGCGCTGCTTCGAAGGGTTGAGCCGCAGGGTTGCGTTGCTGACGAAGTTGTTCCGTATACTGCGACCATACGGTGGTTAGCGTGGCAGCGTCAAGGGTATTATCTGTGGGTTTGTTGGTGTTGCCAGTACGCTTGAATTGCTGCCTGATTTGCTCGAGGGCACTTAGCCGGGGTGTTTCGATGGTCAGCCGCGCTGCAGGCTCTTCGCTAATGGGTACTGTAATTTGCGAGGTATCGGGAACCGTAGCAGCAGAGGCCGAACTTTCTAATTTAGCAGGAGCTTTAGGGGGTTGGGGTATAGCCGAGGTAGAGCGAGGAGTCGACGCTTGGGGGTGGGTTGTAATACCGGTATACAATCGTATAGGCGTAGTTCTGAACCCCAGCGGCGCGTCAGCTATTTTTTTTTTGACCAGCCCCGATCCGTCGGTAGCCACCGAGAGGGCTTGTTGCAGATAGGCTAGTTTGATGAGTGCCATTTCTACATGTAATCGCTTGTTGCGGGCCGCTCGGTAATTGATCTCGGCTTCACTGATAATATTGAGGGCACTCACCAGGTAAGCGGCACCAGTGGTAGAGGCCGTTTGTACATATTGCTCTTTAAAATGCTCGACCGTGTCGAGTAAAACTGCCGCTTGTTTGTCTTTGCACACTAAGAGGTTTCTAAAAAATTCTGCCAGCCCATTGAGTACCAGATCACCCTCGAATCCTTTTCGATTAATCTCATCGTAAAGCAAGATCATCCCGCTCAGATCTTGTTGCTGCATCATGGCAAGTAGCCGAAAGTAATAGTCTGCATCCAATATATTCAAGTGCTCCAGCGTGGTGGCGTACAGTAAATTTCCATTGGAAAAACTCACGATCTTATCGAGCATGCTTAGTGCATCTCGCAGACAGCCCTCGCTTTTTTGAGCAATCAACTGTAGCGCAGGTCTTTCGGCATTTACTTTTTCTTCTTTACAGATCTTTTGCAGGTGGGCCACCGTATCGTCGGTGGTGATGCGCTTAAAATCAAAGAGCTGGCAACGGCTCAGGATAGTGGGTAAAATCTTGTGCTTTTCGGTCGTAGCCAAAATAAAGATGGCATACGAAGGAGGTTCTTCGAGGGTTTTTAAAAAGGCATTGAAGGCCTGTTGAGAAAGCATGTGTACCTCATCGATTACATACACTTTATAACGACCGGCTTGTGGGGCAAATCGTACTTGCTCGGTAAGTTGCCGAATGTCATCTACCGAGTTATTCGAGGCTGCATCGAGTTCAAAATAATTAAGAGAGGTTCCTTCGTTGAAAGAAGTACAGCTACTGCAGGTGTTACAAGCTTCGCCTTGGGCGGTGAGTTTTTCGCAGTTAATCGTTTTGGCGAGAATTCGTGCACAGGTAGTCTTTCCGACACCACGGGGTCCGCAAAATAAAAATGCATGCGCCAGCTGCTGATTTCGTATTGCATTTTTGAGCGTAGTGGTAATATGGTCTTGACCCAGTACGCTGTCGAACTGTTGTGGTCTGTACTTACGGGCCGAAACAATAAACCTCTCCATGACCGCAAGATAACAAACGGCACAACAAGTGCAGAATAACAGGGCAGGTTGTGAATAAGTAAACGGCTACAGAGTGGGATGTCTTTCTATTGTCCTCGAAGGGTCGAATGCATACCGCCAGGTAATCAGCTTGCGGGTAGGGTAGGTATCTCCCAATCCCTGCGCCACGTTAAGCATTTTGGGATTAAAGTCGCCGATCCATTGAAGCTCGTAGTAGGTGTAGCGTTGCAGGGCTTGGATCACAAATTTCGCTTCGTTGATCAGGTAGGCGTCTACTCCTTTGCCCTGAAATTCTGGAATTACTCCAAAAATGATGCCGGTAAAGCGTTTGTTGGGGCGGGTATGTTTGATGTATAAGAATTTCAGCTTGTGCCACCAGCTGAATTTTCCATTCAGGTACTTGAACCACTGGTTGAGGTCGGGAATATTTATAAAAAAGCCGATAGGGTCCTCGTTGTAGTAAACGAACCAAACGATTTTTTCGTCCATAACCGGCTTCATTCGTTTAAAGAGTGCAATGGCAACTTCTTCTCGCATCTCTTTAAGCCCGCCATGACCGGCCCAGGCTTTGTTATAGATGGTGGTAAAATCGTGAGCGAATTTTTCGAGTTGATGTTTGTTGATGTAAATGGCCTTAAAAGCTGGATCTTGTTTGATGATCGCATGCCGGTCTAATAGCTTTTGACTGATTTCCTTAGTGGGGTCGAGCCCAAAGCAGATCTGGTCAAAGAAAGGCTTGAATCCGTATCCCTCAAAAAGCTGTCGGTAATAGGGTTTGTTGTAATTCATGCAGTAGAGTGGAGGCTGAAAACCCTCTACAATCAAGCCCCACCAGCGATCTCTTTCTCCGAAGTTGATGGGCCCATCCATCCCCTCCATGCCGCGGGCTACTAACCAGTCTTTGGCTGTATCGAAAAGAAGATTAGCAGCGCTCTGGTCATTGACGCAATCAAAAAACCCTATACCACCCACGGGGTATTGATCTCCCTTGGTGCGGTAGCGGCTGTTGACAAAGGCGGCGATACGGCCTATTTTTTCGCCATTTTCATCCATCAATATCCAGCGAATGGCTTCTCCGAACCGAAAGGCTTTGTTTTTTGCAGGGTCAAACACCTCTTCTACGTCTTTGTCGAGGGGGCGAATGTAATTGGGGTCATCGGCGTATAGCCTCACATTGACCTCCAAAAAAGCAGCGCGCAGCCGGGGGGTATTTACTTCTAGTACCTGCACAGCGACAAAGGTAACAAACCGTGCCCCCTAAACCCTAATTCTGGCTTTTACACCGGGTGATTTTTCTTTTCGATTTTTCGCTCCCCGCCCTTACCTTTGCGCCCAGAAAAAATACGGGTCTGCGACCCCGTCCTCTAAACTCTGTAACATGGCAAATACCGGTAAAGTAAAACAGGTCATCGGCGCGGTAATCGACGTGCAATTCGATGGTAAACTTCCTGAAATCTACAATGCACTTGAACTCAAAAAAGAGAATGGCGATACGTTGGTGCTTGAGGTGCAACAGCACTTGGGCGAAGACAGTGTTCGTACCATCGCCATGGATGGTACAGAGGGACTGGTGCGTGGTATGGCTGTTGTAGATACTGGTAAGGCGATTGCAATGCCCACCGGAGAAGGTATTAAAGGAAGACTGTTTAACGTTACAGGCGATCCTATCGATGGGTTGCCTGCCGTAAGCAAGGCTAATGGTCGTCCCATTCACAGCCAGCCTCCCGCCTTCGAAAATCTGAGCACTGCTTCTGAAGTACTATACACGGGTATCAAGGTTATCGACCTTATTGAGCCATATGCAAAGGGAGGTAAGATCGGACTCTTTGGGGGTGCCGGGGTAGGTAAGACAGTACTTATTCAAGAATTGATTAACAATATTGCCAAGGCATATTCGGGCTTGTCTGTGTTTGCCGGTGTGGGTGAGCGTACCCGCGAAGGAAACGATTTGATGCGTGAGATGATCGAGGCCGGCATTATGAAATACGGTGACGATTTTAAGCACAGTATGGAAGAAGGCGGTTGGGATCTGAGCAAAGTAAATATGAACGAACTGGCCGATTCAAAAGCAACTTTCGTGTTTGGACAGATGAACGAACCCCCCGGAGCTCGTGCTCGTGTGGCTTTGTCTGGTCTGACTATTGCTGAGTACTATCGTGATGGAGACGGACAAGGAAAAGGAAAAGACATCTTATTCTTCGTGGACAATATCTTCCGTTTTACGCAGGCCGGATCTGAGGTATCAGCCCTATTGGGTCGTATGCCTTCTGCGGTAGGATACCAGCCTACACTCGCCACGGAAATGGGTATTATGCAAGAGCGTATCACCTCTACCAAAAACGGATCGATTACCTCGGTGCAGGCCGTATACGTTCCCGCCGATGACTTGACCGACCCGGCTCCTGCTACCACGTTTGCTCACCTTGATGCCACTACAGTATTGTCTCGTAAGATTGCCGACTTGGGTATCTATCCTGCGGTAGATCCGCTCGATTCTACCTCTCGGATCTTGACACCCCAGGTAGTAGGAGAGGCGCACTACCAGTGTGCCAACCGCGTTAAATCGATGTTGCAGCGCTACAAAGAATTACAAGATATCATCGCCATTCTCGGTATGGATGAATTGAGCGACGAAGATAAACTGGTTGTATCGCGCGCCCGTCGTGTGCAGCGCTTCCTGTCTCAGCCCTTCCACGTGGCCGAGGCCTTTACCGGTCTAAAAGGGGTACTGGTTCCTATCGAGGAGACGATCCGCGGCTTCAACATGATTATGGATGGCGAAGTAGATGAGTATCCAGAGGCGGCCTTTAACCTGGTAGGTACTATCGATGATGCTATCGAAAAAGGCAAGAAATTGCTGGCACAGGCCAACGCCTAATGCGCAAAGCTCAAAACTATGAAGATCGAGATACTCACTCCCGAAAAGAAACTGTTTAGTGGCGATGCCTATGGTGTTCAAATGCCAGGGCTTACCGGATCGTTCGAAGTGTTAGAGAAGCATGCTCCGCTGATCAGCGCACTTAAGGCGGGTGTTGTAAAGGTGGTGGGAAACAAGCAACAAGATCTCGCTAAGTTCTCTATTCAGGGCGGATTTGTAGAAGTTCTCAATAACCAGGTTACGGTATTGGTAGAAGGGGGCGTAGCTCTTTAATTGAGTTGCGGATCGATGGGAAAGTTGACCATCATGGCGTAGTCATCTCCCATGCTCTTGATGGTTTCGCTCCAAATCTCTTGCGGCTTTTTGTAAAATACTAGCGAAGTCTTTGCTTTGGTGATAAGCCAAGTATTTTGTTGCAATTCCTCATTAAGTTGACCTTGTTCCCAACCCGAATAGCCCAGAAAGAATCGCAGTCGACTTGGCTCTAGTGCATCCTCTTTTAGTAGATTAATGACGGTACTAAAATCACCGCCCCACCAAATTCCTTTTGTTATTTCGCGGCTTCCGGGAATCAACCGTGGGTATTGATGAATAAAGTGCAGTGAATCAGTCTGTACGGGACCTCCATTAAACAACGGCCATTTTTTGTTCTGAAGTTCTGGAACCAGTTCGCCTAGTTGTTGTTTGTGCCGTTTATTCAAAACAAATCCGACAGACCCGTCGCTGCCATGTTCACACAACAAGACCACCGTGCGTAAGAAGTTAGGATCTTTTAAAAACGGTTCGGCGACCAATAGGGTACCCGGAATTATGGATGGCATATTTCAATATACCGTTTTTTGCTGATATTGCCAACTAGTTAAAAAAATGTGAAGGCCTTTGTTGAAGTTCTTGAACTGAGACACAGGTAGTACTTTTATCGGCTGTGAAAAAAGTTTTCTCCCTTATTACACTCCTGATCAGCTTGTCGTTGATTGGTATCATTTTCTTACAGGTCTCTTGGATCAGAAACATGGTATTGGTTAGACAAGAGCAGGTCAAGTACCAGGTTATTGAGGTGGTCAAAGAAGTAACCGATGATATCATGCAAAACAAGGGAGCTTTTCAGCCCGGCAGTCCACGACGCAACTGGCTCGACGGATTAGGCTGGGAATCTTTTAGCCCCAGCTCAGTAGCCAGTCGGTATTCGGTCGAAGATCTTGACCGTAAGTTCCGTCTCGCGTTTAAAAAAAGTAAGCTGCCCGATTTGACCTACGAATTTGCACTGGCCTCTTTTGACCGAATGGGATATAATGTTTACGAAAAGGTAACACCCGGTTTTTTTGCAGCCAAAGAGGATACCGTTCATAATTTTAGCGTCAACAGGGGGTTTACTCCGTTTAGTGGAACTATCGGGGAGAGTTTGATGGCCAGTGAGGTATTGTTTGTGGTAGTGCCTGACCTGCAGCAAGTGGTACTGCGTTCGTTGCGTTGGAATATTGCCGCTTCTGTTTTGTTTACGCTGATTATTGTGTTGGCCTTTTATGTAACGGTCAAAACGCTCTTGCAGCAAAAGAAACTCAGTGAGATCAAAAATGATTTCATCAATAACATGACGCATGAATTTAAGACTCCGTTGGCCACCATTTCGCTGGCGGTGGATGCCATGCGTAACGAAAAGGTTATGCAAGACCGGGAGCGACTCGCTTATTTTAACGGAATTATCAAAGAAGAGAACCTGCGCATGAATCGCCAGGTAGAAACGATATTAAAGGCCTCTCAGCTAGAGCGTAACGAGATACAGCTAAGTATGAAGCCGGTGTCATTACATATCATCGTAGAGCAGGTGGTCTCTAATTTCGGCTTACAACTCGAGAATGCGCAGGGAAAGATTGATCTGCAGTTGAAGGCCACATCCGATCGAGTAGTGGCCGACGAAATTCATTTGTCTAACCTTATTAACAACCTTATCGATAACGCCATCAAGTATGCGAAAGAGGGAGTGCCGCCCCATATTCGAATCAGTTCTGCCTTACAAGGAAAGCAGGTTCTGCTTTTTATCGAGGATAACGGAATGGGTATGAGTCGTGATACTCTCAAACGGATTTTTGAAAAATTCTATCGAGCCCACACGGGTAATCGTCATAACGTAAAAGGATTCGGACTTGGACTGAGCTACGTAAAAACAGTCACCGAAGCAATGGGCGGGCAGGTAAAGGCCGATAGCACGTTAGGAAAAGGCAGTCAGTTTACGATTTCTTTTCCGCTGGCTGTTTATTAAACGTTTCTCCAAAGCAGGCTACCATCTCCATAACTCAAGAATCGGTACTCATTATCGAGGGCGTGCTGGTAGATCTTTCGCCAGTCTTCTCCTACCAGTGCCGCAATTAGCAATAGCAGCGTAGAGCGGGGCTGGTGAAAGTTAGTCAGCAGCCCATCAACAACCTTACAAGGATATCCTGGAGCTACTAGCAGAGAGGTTTGCGTAACAAAATGGCTCAGTTTTTTTTGTTTCATCCAGGCGATCAAGGCCTCTAATACGCTAGCCAGCGGAGCCGCCTCTTGTTGCAGTGTATAACATTCCCATTGCGAGAGTGTCGGAGGTTGTTGATGATCTTCTTTCATTATTTTAAGACCAAGCCAATACAAACTCTCGAGGGTGCGTAGCGAGGTGGTACCTACTGCAATCAATGGTCTTCCGAGTTGTGATCTCCAGTTCTCTAAAAAAGAAAGTGTTACATCAATCCATTCTGCGTGCATATCATGCTCTTGCATGGTGGCCACCTTGACTGGTTTAAAGGTTCCGGCTCCTACGTGTAGGGTCAAAAAATCAATTCGTATAGAACGCGCTCTCATGCGTTGCAGTAATTCGTCTGTGAAATGCAGTCCTGCTGTTGGAGCAGCTACCGATCCTTCATTTCGGGCATATACGGTTTGATACGCAGTGCGATCCAGTTTGTTTGCAGGTCTTTTTATATAGGGGGGAAGTGGTGTGGCACCCGCTATTTCGAGCACGTTGGCCAATGAAAGTTCCGCAGGGGTCCAGCTAAACTCAATTAGAAAATAATCTTTTTCTTTTTGCAGTACCCTTGCATGCAATTGCAAGTTGTCAACTTGTTTCGTAAGTGTAATTCCAGATTTCCACTTCGAAGCACCGCCTACCAAACATTGTAATACTACTTTTTGGTTAACCAGTAATGCTGCACTCATTTCTCCATAGGCAGCATCGGGTTGCAAACAAAAGATCTCGATCTGTCCACCTGTACTTTTTTCGAACACCACTCGGGCCGGTATTACTTTGGTTTCGTTAAAGACAACAAAACTTTCTGCAGGCAACAACTCCGATAGTGACAGATAGCGATAATCGTTGATGGTTCCGTTTTTGTAGCAAAGCAATTTCGACTCGTGGCGAATAGCCAATGGTGCAGCGGCGATTCTCTCGGGGGGCAACGGGTAGTCAAAATCGTCTATCGATAAAAGGCGGGGGTCTTTATTCATACAACCAACTGTTGATGGGCTGCAAATATCGGAAAAGCCCTCCCCTTTTTGGGCTACGCACAGGTTTTCCACAGCAATTCACATGCTATCCACGGGAATATCTTAAAATAACTACTCCCACACGCTAAAAGCTAAGCCAGTAAAGGGTTTCAGCGAATTATTTAGTGGGGATAAATTAAGAAGGTCAAAATTTGGTATCATGGTGGGAAAAAGTGTTATTTTGTGGTAATTCGAAAAAAAATTACTCAAATCACTGATAATGACTGGCTTTCTGGGAGAATTCGAGGCTACGTTAGACGCAAAGGGGCGATTTCTGCTTCCTGCCGGATTTAAGCGGCAGGTAAAGGAGGAGGAGTTGGGCCGCTTTGTGATCAATCGGGGATTTGAGCAGTGCCTGGCTCTTTATACGCTCAAGGAGTGGGAGCCTTTGTTCGAAAAGATCAAAGGCTTGAACGAGTTCGATCCCCGCCAGCGTGAATTCCGCAGGGCTTTTTTGAATGGCGCCACCTATGTGGAACCCGATACCGCCGGACGTATTCTGTTGCCGCCGAATCTAAAGGCGTATGCAGAACTCGAAAAAGATATTGTGATAGCGTCTTCGGGTAACAAAATGGAAATCTGGGATAGTAATAAGTACAAAAAGTTCTTTGACTCCTTTTCTTCGGATGCTTTCAGCAAGCTGGGCAATGAAGTGATGGGAGGCGGACCCGCTAATTGATCAGTTACCTTGCAGCCTTCGTATCACATACCTGTACTACTGGCTGAGGTGATCGAGGGTCTCTCCATCAAACCCGACGGCATCTATGTGGACTGCACTTTTGGAGGCGGTGGCCATGCACGCGCCATACTCGAGAAGTTGGGACCACAAGGTCGCCTGGTAGCTTTTGATCAGGATAGCGATGCTAGGGCTAACCTTCCGACCGATGATCGGATTGTTTTTGTGCCAGAGAATTTCAGATATCTGCATCGCTTTCTTCGTTTACACGGATTACTGCCGGTGGATGGTTTGCTCGCAGATCTAGGTGTTAGCAGTCATCAGTTCGATGAGGCGTCTAGAGGTTTTTCGACCCGCTTTGATGCTGCCCTCGACATGCGAATGGACCAACGGCTTTCTAAAACGGCTTTTTGGGTAGTAGACACTTATCAAGAGGCGAAACTGCACAAAATTTTTGAGCAGTATGGAGAAGTGACCAACGCCAAGACACTGGCCAAGACTATCGTAGCTGCTCGTGCCACACAATCCCTTCGTACGATCGATGGATTTAAGCAAGCGATTCGCGATGCCGTAAAAGGAAATCCCAATAAATACTTTGCCCAGGTATTTCAGGCCTTGCGGATGGAAGTCAACGAAGAGCTCGATGCGCTCAACGAACTTCTCTCGCAATTATCGCAGGTCATCAAGCCTGGCGGCAGGGTGGCCATCATCAGTTTTCATTCGCTCGAAGACAGAATGGTCAAGCAGTTCTTTAAAGAGGGTACCCTCGAGCAAAGACAGGATCACCCGTTTCTCTCTATCCCGTCAACATCTCCGTGGAAGCCGCTCACCAAAAAGCCTGTCGTAGCGGGCAGCGAAGAGTTGAAAAAAAATCCGCGGTCACGCAGCGCAAAACTGCGAGTGGCGCAAAAAGTAGCATAGGAAGCTATCATGCAAAACGGAACAAACGATAAGAAAATGAATTGGAGTCGCTGGTTTCATTACCAGTCGCTGGTGCAGCAGGTGCCTTTCTTTTTGTTTCTGGCACTGCTCGCCGTGCTGTATATCTATAACGGTCATTATGCAAACAAGACGATCCGCGATATCAATAAAACAGAAAAAGAAGTAAAAGAACTCAAATACGAATATAAAATGATCAAGGGAGAATTGTTATCGAGAACCAAGCAGAGCGAACTGATCAATGCCGTGGCCCCGTTGGGACTGCAGGAGTTGACTGTTTCGCCGGTGGTATTAGTGGACAGTCTTCCTAAGCCCGTGCAACAATAAAACCGATGCAGGTAAAACGCGACATATTGTGGAGGGTGTACATCAGCTTTATCGGCCTGGCCTTACTGGGTGCGGGGGTGGTGGGTCGTGCTTTTTATATTCAGCGCTTTCAAGGGGCCTACTGGAAGCGACTTAGTGATAGTTTGCACCAGCGGTATGTAACGCTCGATGCACAGCGAGGCACAATCTATTCCGAAGATGGACAATTTCTGAGCACCTCCATTCCCACCTTTGATATTTATCTTGATCTCTGTGCCGATGGGCTGCGCGAAAAGAAAGGGCGTCGCTTTAAAGAAAATATCGATTCGTTTTCCGTGGCCCTCTCAGGACTGTTTCAGGACCAAGCACCTGCCCAGTACAAAGCAGCCATTACAGCTGCCTACGAAAAGAAGTCACGGTATTATCCACTAAAAAAGAAATTAAGTTTTTCGCAATACAAGGCTTTTCGCGAATTACCCTTGGTAAGGTTAGGTCCTAATCGCAGCGGCGTAATTGTAGAGACGAACAGCAAGCGATTATTGCCCTATGGAATTTTAGCCGGTCGCACTATTGGATTGTCTCGCGAACATCTGGCCAGCGATGGTAAGGTCAGAAAGCAAAATGTAGGTTTAGAGAGAAGCTATGACTCGTTGCTCAGCGGAAAAGAAGGAGTGAGACTGGTGCGATTTATTGCAGGTGGAGCTGCGATTCCCATTGCTGGTTCGGAGACGGAACCGGAGAACGGAAAAGACATCTACACGACGATCGATCTGCCCATGCAGGATATTACCGAAACGGCCTTAATGCGGATGATGGTACAAAGCGAGGCCCTATACGGTACGGCTATCGTAATGGAGACGGCTACCGGAAAGATAAAGGCCATGGCCAATCTGGGACGTAGACCCGATGGACATTATTGGGAAGATGATAACTATGCCCTGCGCGCCACCGAGCCTGGCTCTACCATTAAGCTAGCTACATTATTGGCTGTGCTGGAAAAGGGAACAAGTCGTATCGATGATCCTGTAGAAATCGGAAGTGCAGGCCGCGCTATGGTGGGCCCTAAAATGGTAATTGATGCCGAGCGTTCTCCTAAGCCTTTTTTAACGGTCAAAGAATGTTATGCGCATAGTTCGAACGTGGGCATGAGCAAACTAGCTTTAAAGGCATTTGGAAAGGATCCCCAGGAGATCAAAACATATTTCACCAAATTTCATCTCGACAAACGCGCACCAATCGATCTGAGCAATGTACCAAGGCCCAGCATGGCACCGCTCAACGAAAAGGGAAGTTCATTGGGAAATATGCTATGGATGAGTTTTGGCTATGCTATTCAGGTAAGTCCGTTACATACGCTTACTCTTTATAATGCTGTGGCTAATGGCGGTAAAATGATGAAGCCTTATTTGGTGAGCCGTATTCAGCAAGGTGGAACACTATATCGTGAAGTAGAGCCTACTGTCTTAGAAGAACAGTTGTGTAAGCCCGAGGTGATAACAGCAGCACGCAGTGCCATGGAGTCTGTGGTTATTGAAGGAACCGCACGGCGCGCTTTCGAAGGTGTTCCGTTTGCCGTAGCCGGAAAGACAGGTACGGCGCTAGTGTCGGATGGCCCCATTAAATATGGAGATCGGGTATACCAGGCTTCTTTTGTTGGCTACTTTCCAGCCGATCGTCCCCAATATACTTGCATTGTAGTGGTACGTACTAAGCCTTACGCTGCTTCGCACTACGGAGGCACGGTGGCTGCTCCTGTTTTTCGCGAGATCGCTACCAAGGTCTATGCGATGTATGTCGATCGAAAAGATCCTTCTCAATTTGTAAAAAAGACCGACAGCACGCTTTTCTTCTATGCCGGAAACAGCAGCGACCTGCGCCAAGTATTTCAAACACTTCAATTACCCTATACCGATTCGATGCAGCAACAAGTGTGGGTCAAAGCCTATAATCCGCAGGGCAAGACCGTACTTAAGGCGCAACCCTTACGAAGCAAAGTAATGCCCAACGTTAAAGGAATGGGTTTAAAGGATGCGTTGTATTTGCTGGAGAATATGGGTGTAAAAGTGCAGGTAAAAGGCAGAGGAAGAATTGTGTCGCAATCGGTGGCTCCGGGTACGGCACTAGATCGTCCATTACAGATAATACTTGAGTTGAGTTAAAAAATAAACAGCGTCTGTGAAGCTGAGTGAATTGTTATACGGGGTATCGGTTGTATCGGTGAGTGGTTCTACCGCAGTGGAGCCGCTCAGCATAACTACCGACTCTCGTCAGGTTAGACCGGGTGCCTTGTTTATTGCTGTACGCGGCACCCGTGTAGATGGACAACAATTTATTCAGCAGGCGCTAGAGCAAGGGGCTATCGCTATTGTTACTGAAACAATACCCACTTCTTGTGCGGTTGATAAGACCTTTGTGCAAGTCTCTGATGCAGCACTGGCATCTGCTTTGATCGCCTCGCAATTCTTTGGCAATGCAGCGGCTCGCCTAAAAGTGGTGGGCGTAACCGGCACCAACGGAAAAACCACTATTGCCACCTTACTGTATAAACTTTTTTCTGGCTTGGGCTTTACCTGCGGACTGATTAGTACGGTAGAGAACCGGATTGGCGATCACTCGGTTCCCTCTACGCATACGACACCCGATCCTGTTCAACTGCAGCACTTGTTGCATCAAATGGAACAGGCTGGTTGTACGCATGTATTCATGGAGGTCAGCTCTCATGCCATTCATCAACACCGGATAGCCGGTATTTCGTTCGCTGGGGGCATCTTTAGTAACATCACGCACGATCACCTCGATTATCATAACACTTTTGATGAATATATCCGGGTAAAAAAATCTTTTTTTGATACACTACCAGCCACCGCCTTTGCGCTAAGTAATGCCGACGATAAGCGAGGGGCCGTTATGTTACAAAATTGTAAGGCTCGCAAACTTTTTTATGCGCTTCGTACGCTGGCCGATTATAAGGGTCGCTTGCTCGACAATGGGCTCGAGGGATTACAGCTTACTATCGATGAGGTAGAAGTGCATTTTCGATTGATCGGCACCTTCAACGCCTACAATCTGCTAGCGGTATACGGAGCGGCTTGTGCGCTTGGACTCGAAAAGATGGAAGTGCTCACCCAGCTCAGTCAGTTGCAGGGGGCACCCGGTCGCTTTGAATGTATTGTCTCGGCGAAGGAGCAGGTATTAGCTGTTGTAGATTATGCACACACGCCTGATGCATTGCTTAACGTACTCACTACGTTAAAGCAGTTGCGCAAGCCCGATCAACAATTGACGACCGTTACTGGCTGTGGTGGTGATCGGGATCGTACCAAGCGTCCGTTGATGGCAGCGGCGGTGGCGGCGCACAGTGACCGCTTCATTTTTACCAGTGATAATCCCCGTTCCGAAGATCCCGCCTCTATTATTAAGGATATGGAAGAGGGGTTGGCAGCAGCAGATTACAAAAAATATATTCCGATTGTAGATCGTGATGCCGCCATCAAGACGGCAATCACCTTATCGGCACCACACGATATTATACTGGTAGCTGGCAAGGGGCATGAGACCTATCAGGATATAAAGGGAACCAAAGAACATTTTGACGATCGCGAGACTGTTCGCAAATGGTTTGCGACACTCGATAAATAAAAGGAACTATGTTATATCATTTTTTTGACTGGCTGGCCGAAGAAGGAATTCGCTTTCCGGGCAGTCGTGTCTTTGATTATATCACGTTCCGGACATTACTAGCCATTCTTTTATCGCTGTTTATTACGCTTGTGTATGGAAAGAAACTCATTACTTTTTTACAAAAAAGACAAATCGGGGAAAGTATTCGTGAAGAGGGGTTGGCTGGCGAGGCCAGTAAAAAAGGAACGCCAACGATGGGAGGTATTATTATAATCCTGGCGATTCTGATTCCTACTTTGCTATTGGCTGATCTAACCAAGGTGTATGTGCAATTGATGTTAGTGAGTACGGTTTGGCTGGGGATCATCGGATTTATCGACGATTATCTTAAACTCCGTAGTAAGCGGTTAGCCCAACAGCAAGGAAAAGAGTATAAGAAATCAAATGCCGACGGGCTGGCCGGTTGGTTCAAGATACTAGGTCAGGTAGGCTTGGGTATTACCGTTGGCGCAACGTTGTATTTTAATTCCGAGGTGGTCATCTGGCGAGAGTACACCGGCCAGCGTCCGCAAGCAGACAGTACTGTCTTTGCTAAGACTTTCAATGGCAAAACACATTATTATGTGTCGACCAAAACTCCCATTACCACCATACCCTTTGTAAAGAATCACGAGTTTAATTATGCAAAGCTGCTACCGACCCAATGGCGCGAGTATACCTGGCTGCTGTATATAGCGATCGTCATCTTTATTATCACGGCGGTTTCTAACGGAGCTAATCTAACGGATGGGTTAGATGGACTCGCTACCGGAACTGCGGCACTGATCGGTGTTTTGCTGGGCATTTTTGCCTATGCCAGCGGTAATCTGGTCTTTGCGGACTATCTCAATATTATGTACATCCCCGATCTGGGTGAGCTCTCTATCTACATTGCGGCACTGATTGGCGCTTGTATTGGCTTTCTATGGTACAATTCGTATCCTGCCCAATTATTTATGGGCGATACAGGCAGTCTGACGTTAGGAGGCATTATTGCAGCCCTATCCATTATTGTTCATAAAGAATTATTGATACCGATCTTTTGTGGGGTGTTTCTGGTAGAATCATTGAGCGTAATTATCCAAGTCGGCTACTTTAAGTATACGAAAAGAAAATTCGGAGAGGGACAGCGAATTTTTCTCAAGGCACCTATTCATCATCATTACCAAGTTAAAGGATATCATGAGGTCAAAATTGTGAATCGATTTTGGATTGTAACGGTGCTCTTGGTGGTATTAAGTATCGTGACCCTAAAACTTCGGTAAGGCGAAGGCTTGTATGGGAAAACGAGTTGTTATACTGGGCGGAGGCGAAAGCGGGGTCGGAGCCGCTTTGCTGGCCAAGCGAAAAGGATACGAGGTGTTTGTCTCCGACGGAAGTTCTTTGAAAGAAAACTATCGTAATGAACTGTTGAGCGAGGGCATTGCTTTCGAGGAGGGAATGCATACCCTAGATCGAGTGTTGCAGGCCGATGAAGTAATTAAGAGTCCGGGTATTCCCGAATCGTCTGCGGTGATGAAAGCTATTCGTGCCAAAGGTATTCGGGTGATTAGTGAAGTAGAACTAGCCTATCGTTATAAGGGAGATAGCCGGATTGTCGCCATTACCGGGAGTAATGGAAAGACTACAACTACCTCATTGGTCTACCAGCTATGCCGTTGTGCCGGACTCGATGTGGCATTGGTTGGAAATATCGGCTACTCATTTGCCCGACAAGTTGCCCTCGAGCCGCATGAACTCTATGTGGTCGAGATCAGCAGTTTTCAGCTCGATGATATTGATCAGTTCTGTCCTCATGTGGCGATCTTAACCAATATCACTGAAGATCATCTCGATCGTTACGATTACGTTTTCTTGAATTATATCAATAGCAAGTTTAGGATCACCATGAATCAAGGCCCCGCCGATTTTTTTATCTACTGTGCCGATGATGCGGTGACCCAGACCTACCTTAAAAATTTTAGTATATCATCTAACCAACTACCCATTAGCATGAAAAGAGAAGTATCACCTGGTGCATTTATCAAAGACGGAGACATGTACGTGCGGACCGGCAACGAAGTGATGACGATGAGCGTCTTCGACTTTGCGCTAAAGGGAAAGCATAACCAGTACAACACGATGGCAGCTTGTGTGGCAGCGGCAACGCTCGATATTCGCAAAGACAAGATTCGCGATGCTGTGCAGCATTTTGAGCAATTAGAACACCGTATGGAATATGTGGCTACGGTACGTGGCGTTGAATTTATCAACGATAGTAAGGCCACGAATGTGAATTCTACTTGGTATGCGCTCGAAAGTATGACAAGCCCTACCATTCTTATTTTAGGAGGTGTCGATAAAGGAAACGATTACTCGCTGCTGGCCGAAGGCATTCGCGATAAGGTAAAAGCCATTATCTGTCTTGGTAAAGACACTAAAAAGATTCATGAAGCCTTTGGTAAGATCGTTAATGTGTTGGTCGATACGCATAGCGCCGAAGAGGCCGTGCAAACGGCATTTCATCTGGCTGCCAAGGGAGATACAGTCTTGCTAAGTCCGGCCTGCGCCAGTTTTGATTTGTTCAAAAATTACGAGGATCGTGGCCAGCAATTTAAAAAAGCTGTAAAAGATCTCTAATCAATGGAAGCTCCCCGCGACATACGACTGACCGATCTGCGTAGCAGCTTTACCACCGATAATCTGCTCAGGAAGACCCGTGGTGATAAAGTAATCTGGGCTTTAGTGGTAGTGCTTACCCTGGTGTCGTTGCTGGCGGTCTACAGTGCGACTGGCTCACTGGCGTATAAAAATTATAAGGGAAATACCGAGGTATATCTGTTTAAGCAAGTCGTCTTTATTTTAGGAGGATTACTAGTTATTTACTTCGCACATCTAGTCAACTATACCTTTTATTCTAAGGCAGCTCGTATTGTTTTTTTGATCTCGCTACCATTACTTTTTTATACATTATTCTTTGGGGTCAAGATGAACGAGGGCAGTCGCTGGATCAAATTGCCCATTATCAATATGACCATGCAGACCTCCGATCTGGCAAAGCTGGCCTTGTTCATGTATCTGGCAAGGCTATTGAGCAAGAAGCAAGATATGATCAAGGATTTCAAAAAGGGATATCTGATGGTTATTTGGCCTGTGCTCTTGACTTGTATGCTGATTGCTCCGGCCAATCTTTCTACCGCACTGCTGCTGGGGGCTAGTTGTTTGCTGCTACTTTTTATTGGAAGAGCCAGTGCCAAGCATCTCTTGCTTACTATGGGATTAGCCATGATCCCGATCCTGTTGTTGATCGCTACGGCAGTCGTGCGCCATCACAGCGAAAGCAGCGAGGAGCCGACCTCGGTCAAAGCCTCTACTTCGGCGCTTACCGCTAGGGTGGATACCTGGATAAATCGAGTAGAGACCTTTATTTATGGTGGTCAGGATAGTGACACCGATGCCTACCAGGTCAATCAGGCTAAGGTGGCTATTTCGAAAGGAGGATTATTGGGGGTGGGTCCTGGTAACAGTACCACGCGCGACTTTTTACCGCAGGCCTATAACGATTTTATTTATGCCATCATTATAGAAGAATACGGAATACTAGGAGGAAGTTTTATGGTCTTTATCTACTTGGTATTCCTGTTTCGTTGTATCAGAATATTTAAACGATGTCCGTTTGCCTTTGGAGCATTTTTGGCACTGGGGCTCAGTTTTACGCTGGTTATTCAAGCGTTGGCCAATATGGCGGTAACCGTCAACCTGTTTCCAGTAACAGGGGTTACGCTTCCACTCGTGAGCATGGGAGGAAGTAGTTTCATTTTTACTTGTTTGGCCATCGGTATCATTTTGAGTGTAGCGCGAAATGTAGAACAACTCGAGGGAAAGGCAGAAGAGAAAATGGTTAAACCGGCTGCTGCATGAGCTCTAGAATTCTGATAGCGGGTGGAGGAACGGGAGGACATATTTTTCCTGCGCTGGCCATAGCAGGAGCGATCAAGAAGCTAGAGCCTTTGGCATCGATCTTGTTCGTGGGGGCCAAGGGAAAAATGGAAATGGAGAAAGTACCCCAGGCTGGTTATTCGATTGTGGGGTTAGATATAGTAGGATTCGATAGAAGTTCTTTGACAAAAAATGTTGCACTGCCCTTTAAGCTGGTCAAAAGCTTTTGGCAAGTCAGAAACATCTTGCGGCACTTTCGTCCGGATGCTGTACTGGGCGTGGGAGGTTACTCCAGCTTTCCGGTATTGCGTTATGCGCAGGTAAAGGGTATCCCGACTTTTTTGCATGAGTCCAATGCGTATGCGGGAAAGTCCAATCAATTGCTGGCTAAGCGGGCAACTGCCATTTTTACCGGCGTATCTGGTTTAGAGCGATTCTTTTCATCGCAAAAGATCTTTTTTACCGGTAATCCGGTCAGAGCCTCTATTTGTGGTGTACTGCCCGATCGAGAAACGGCAAGAGCTTTCTTTGGGCTGTCTGTACATCAACCTGTGCTACTGGTAATGGGAGGCAGCTTGGGAGCCCGCTCTATTAACCAGGCCATTGATGACGGAATGGAACAACTAAAGCGCAACGGTATTCAATTGATCTGGCAAACCGGTAAGTCCTATGCAGAACAAGCAGCGAAGCGTGTCGCTGGTTATAGCGGGTGTTACACGGCCGACTTTATTCAACAAATGGAGATGGCCTATGCCGCTGCTGATGTAGTAATAGCTCGGGCCGGTGCCATGACAGTAGCTGAATTAGCGGTAGTCGCTAAGCCGGTATTATTCGTTCCGTTTCCCTTGGCAGCCGAAGATCATCAGCGAGTCAATGCCGAGCAGCTCGTTAGCAAGCAAGCTGCCTTGTTGATTGCAGATGCAGAGGCGGGTGTTTCGTTAGTTCCCGCTGCCATCGCACTTTGCCTAGATGTAACAAAGCAGCAAGTGCTCAGTAGGGCCATTGCATCGTTTGCGGTTCGGGATGCTGCTGAGAAGGTGGCGATAGAACTTATCAGGCAATTGAAAAAGTAAAATGAGATCAACAATCGATACAACGCTTTTGCAAGAGTCCTTTCGGATAGGAGGAGGGCTACGCGAACTCTGTTTTATTGGTATCGGAGGTATTGGTATGAGTGCACTGGCCCGATTTTTTCACGAGCAAGGTGTTAAAGTAACTGGCTATGATAAAACACCCAGTGCACTGACCCGTTCGCTAGAAGATTCGGGTATAGCGGTGCATTATAGCGAAGATCTAGCAGCGGTGGCTCGTTCGGCCGATGCAGTGGTGTATACGCCGGCTGTTCCGTCTACGCATCTCGAGCTACGCTGGTATAAAGAAAATGGATACACGCTATGGAAAAGAAGCGATCTGCTACAACAGATCACTAATCGTTCTTTGAATGTTTGTATAGCCGGTACACACGGAAAGACCACCACCTCTACTCTCGTGGCACATTTGTTGCGGCACAGTGGTTTTGGGGGGAATGCTTTTTTAGGAGGTATCGCCGCTAACTACGGAACCAATCATTGGAGTAGCCAGGTAAACTGTTGCGTTGTTGAAGCAGATGAGTACGACCGGAGTTTTTTAAAGTTGCTACCTCATATCGCGTTGATCAGTGCTATGGATCCTGACCATCTCGATATCTACGGAGATGTCGCTTCGATGGAACAGGCCTTTATTGATTTTAGTGCTCTGATCCCGAAGGGAGGGTTGCTGGTGTATAAGTGGGGACTACCCAGGGCTGGAGATCTTAAAGGACCGCAGAAGCTCAGCTATCACGCACGTAACGAAAGTGCCGATTGCTATGCCGTAAATGCTATAGTATCCGATGGCGGCTATCGCTTTACCGCGGTAATTGATGGAGAACGGATCGGTGATCTTTTTTTACCGATGGGTGGATGGCATAATGTCGAAAATGCCATTGGGGCCATTACGGTAGCAAGAGCACTCGGACTTAGTGTAGAGTCTATTCGCGAAGCACTGGCTTGTTTTAAGGGTGTGCAACGTCGCTTTGAAAAGCTCATTGATAACGATCGGTTGGTATTGATCGATGACTATGCGCATCATCCCGAGGAATTGCGGGTGTTGATAGAGGGCGTTCGTTCGCTGTATCCAACGGCAACTTGTACGATCTTATTTCAACCGCATTTATACTCTCGTACGCGCGATTTAGCCAAGGAGTTTGCACAGGCCCTGGCTACTGCAGATCGGGTAGTGTTACTGCCGCTCTACCCAGCTCGTGAGTTGCCAATAGAGGGGGTAAGTAGCGAATTGATCGGATCGTTACTATATGATGTACCACTGGTATATCTCGAGGGAGATGCCGTGGTCGAGTGGGTAGAAGAGGAATATCACCGGAGGAGATCGACCGGTCAACAGGTATTTGTTATAGCGGGCGCTGGCGATATTGATCGGTTGCCAGCATCGATAAAAAAAAGAATAGAAAATAGTTAAACAGGTATAAAGAATTGAATTTTAAAAGAACCATACAACGCATTTTGTTTGTTGCCTTCTGGCTATCAGTAGGCACTGGTATGATATTGTTACTGGCCGCCGCTATTCGGGGTCGTAACAAAGAGAAGCTTCGCGCCTATACCATCGAAATAAAGGCTGGACCTGGAGGTGCCTTTTTGACCGAAGGTGATGTAGAGGAATTATTACAACACTCCACGGCCGGTGTAAGAGGCGAGCGGTTGGGTCTCTTTAATCTTCGGCTGGTAGAACAAAAGATTAAATCGCATATCAGGATAAGGGATGCCCAACTGTATTTTGATAACCAGGATGTGTTACATGTGCAGGTACAAGAAAAAGTGCCGCTGGCTCGATTGTTTACCGTGAGCGGAGGCTCTACTTATTTGGATGAGCAAGGAAGGTTGATGCCCTTGTCTTTGATCAAGACCATTAAGGTGCCCGTATTTACCGGACTCTCCGACTCGGTGCTTTCAAGAAAACCGGATACAGTTTTATTGCAACAGGTCTTTGCGATGGCACAGTATTTGGCACGTGATTCATTTTGGGCTTCGCAAGTGGCACAGATCGACTATACGTCTGCTCAAGAGTGGGAATTAATACCGGTCGTTGGTGATCACGTGGTAAAATTGGGAAGTCTCACCGATATCGAAGCAAAGTTGCGTAGGCTGATGATCTTCTACCAACAGGTATTGAGCAAAACTGGACTGAGTCGCTACCGAATGATCGATGTACGCTTTAATGGACAGGTCATAGCCGGTAGTATGAGCAGTGCTCGGGTAGATTCCTTACAATTAAGAAGAAGTGTAGAAAAATTATTACGAGATGCAACGGAAGCCGAAAATGATACTATCGTGCGTGTTCTTCCTAAGCCTTTACAACCCTTATTGCCCGACGATCCCAATCCCACGCTCCTTGAATTAAAGACGGTCTTGCCAGGTGCCACAAAAACAGACACTACTCAATCGGTCATATCCATACAAAAAAAATCAAACAACAACTAAACCACTTATTATGAACAACGAAAACCCCATCATTGTCGGTCTCGACATCGGCACTACCAAGATTGCCGTGATTGCCGGTAGAAAAAATGAGTTCGGCAAACTCGAGATTCTCGGTTTTGGTAAAGCCAACTCTAATGGTGTCAAGCATGGCCAGGTGCTTAACATCGATGAAACAATCAAGGCCATTCGCACGGCCCTTGATAATTGTTTTGCCTCGAATCCTAACCTCGATATTAATGAGGTATACGTAGGAATTGCGGGTCATCATATTAAAAGCTTGCAAACAAGAGGAGATATGGTCCGCCAGCGTACAGAAGAAGAAGTGGCCCAGCACGAGATCGATAAACTGGTCGATGATCAGCGTAAGACCTACATTCCTGCAGGCGATCAGATCATCGATGTAATTCCACAGGAATTTACAGTTGATAATATTCCCAACATCGCTAACCCTATTGGTTATGGAGGCGTTAAGATCGGTGCTAATTTTCATATTATAACCGGCGATAAGAATGCCATTCGTAATATCAACAGGAGCGTAGAAAAAGCAGGATTGATCACCAAAGACCTGGTGTTGCAACCCCTGGCCTCTTCTGCTGCCGTTATGGGGCAAGAAGATCTTGAGGCGGGGGTAGCTATTGTGGATATTGGAGGGGGTACCACCGACCTGGCTGTCTTTAATGAAGGTATTTTGAAGCATACGGCCGTGATTCCTTTTGCCGGTGAGAATATTACCAATGATATCAAATCAGGATTAGGTGTATTAAAGACGCAAGCAGAGCAGATGAAAGTGCAATTCGGAAGTGCCCTTGCCAACGAGGCCAAGGCCAATGCCTATATCACTATTCCCGGTTTGCGGGGTATGCCTGCCAAAGAGATCAGCGTAAAAA
Source organism: Chitinophagaceae bacterium (assembly GCA_947458335.1). Classification (GTDB taxonomy): domain Bacteria; phylum Bacteroidota; class Bacteroidia; order Chitinophagales; family Chitinophagaceae; genus JJ008. The sequence continues at coordinate 25,362 of CANGYW010000005.1, forward strand.
ATCTGGCGAATATCATTCAAGCGCGCATGAGTGAGATTATGGATTTTGTAACCTATCATCTCAAACAGGTCGGGTTAGATAATAAAGCGTTGAATGGAGGTATTATCTTAACCGGTGGAGGTTCACAACTAAAGCATTTGATTCAGTTAACCGAATATGTAACCGGACTCAATGCTAGGATCGGATTTCCAAATGAGCACTTGGCCGCTGGTCATATCGAAGAACTATCCAAGCCTACGTACTCTACTTGCATCGGCCTTATCCTAAAAGGGTATGATGATTATGAGCACAATCGCAAAGATTTTGAAAAGGGATATCGTCAAGTACAAGTACCCGATGGACTGCGTCGTGGTCAGACCGTAAATACACCAGAGACGCTAGAAGCTGAGGGTGTGAGTGAAGACCAGATGAAACATCGTCGTAACCTCACTGGCTTCTGGAGTAAGTTCAAAGACCGTATCATTGATTTATTTAAAGAAGAAGAGGACAAACACCTCGGATAAAAATCAATCCCACTAACCCATTCGAAATATTCCAAAATCTAACGCTCATGATTCATTTTGATCTGCCCACCGAAAAGTCCTCTATCCTTAAGGTAATTGGTGTAGGAGGAGGCGGAAGTAATGCAGTCAACTACATGTTCAATCAGCAAATTGAAGGTGTCAATTTTGTCATCTGTAATACAGATGCTCAAGCGCTGGCAGCCAGTGGTATTCCCAACCGTGTACAGCTTGGGCCTCATCTTACACAGGGTCTTGGTGCTGGGGCTAATCCCGAGATCGGTCGACAGGCTACCGAGGAGTCGCTCGAGGAGATCAGAAAGATCCTCGAGGTCAATACCAAGATGGCCTTTATCACCGCCGGGATGGGCGGTGGTACCGGAACGGGTGGAGCACCCATAATTGCCAAGATCTGTAAAGACCTGGGTATACTAACCGTGGGCATTGTGACCACTCCGTTTGCCTATGAGGGAAAGAAAAGATTACAGCAGGCAGAAGAAGGTATTCGTCAACTGCGTCAGCAAGTAGATACATTATTGGTTATTAGTAACGACAAACTTCGTCACCAGTTTGGTAACTTAAAAATGCGGGAGGCGTTCGAGAAAGCCGATAATGTGTTGGCTACGGCTGCGCGCTGTATTACGGATGTCATTAACAGTACTGGGCAAATCAATGTGGACTTTGCGGATGTATGCACCGTAATGCGCAACGGCGGACGTGCTATTCTGGGACACGCCGAAGTAGCGGGCACCCATCGGGCTCAGTTGGCTATCGAGGAAGCTTTGAACTCTCCACTTCTAAACGATAATGAGATCAATGGTGCAAAATGGATCTTGATTAATATCAATTCTGCACGCGGTGAGTATGAGTTTACGATGGATGAAGTAGAAGTCATTCAGCAGTATCTGTTGACCAAGGCCGGAGAAAACACAGATGTGATCTTAGGAATGGGATATGATGATCTATTGGGCGATAAGCTGGGTATTACACTCATTGCTACCGGATTTGAACATAAAGACACGATAAGTGTAACACCACTTAAAAAAATAGCTCCAGAAGAGGAGAAGATTGTTATGGTACTGGGCCAGCCATTCGAGTCTTCGACAACTGCAACAGACGTAGTATCGACAGACGCGCAACCAAGCGCCTCCACATTGTCGTCTGATGCAGTAACTACGGTTCCTGTCACCAGCATTGAATCACCCGATGTAACAGTAGATACTTCTGTGCCTGATCCGCTCATGCCACGTCTGGTAGAAGAAGTAGCTCCGGTAGCTGCACTGCAAAATCCTGTTGTGTCTACTGAAGAGACTATCATTCATTTTGAACTTTCTGCTGAGACAGCAGCTACTGATGCGACCGAACCAACTACTCCGTCTGTTCGCCCAGCGGCCATTCTCGAAACAGATGCCAGCTATTTGGCGGCAGCCACTACTGCTATTACCGGGCCCGCAGCGGGAGGGTATCTAACTCGTCCTGCCAATATCTATGCCGAGCCTCCTATGCCGGTAGCGCAATCCATGCCGGCTTCGGTGACCTCAGCTGTTGAGGCACCTGCTACTGCGATTACGCTTAATGAAGTAATACACGAGCAGCTACCCGTATCTGCTGTAGCATCGAGCGAGGTAATTGCGCAGTCGTCAGCGTTGCCAGAAAAAGTAGTTAGAGAAGAGTCGGCATCTGTCTCGGCTATGGCCGCTTCTACCACAGAGGAACCTGAGGAAATGCAAATGCAGCTGATCGAGAAAGAAGAGTTGGCTGATATACCAACACCTTTGCTCTATGAGATCCATACCGCTGCTCCTACTATGCGAGAAGAAGGTATTAGCATAGAGGATACGCTCGAGCAACAGCGACGTGCTGCAGATCGCTTGCAAAAGTTGCGTAATCTTAGCTACAATGTCAATGCGGCCGATCCAAATAATGAGTTTGAAACGGTTCCTGCATATATACGACGTAATATGGAGTTGTATAATAGTTCGTCACAGATCGAAAATTTCTACAGTAGTTATGAGGTCAAAGAAGATCCTTCTAATCAAGGACCGATTAGCACTCTCAATACTTTTCTAAATGGCAAAAAGCCTGATTAATGAGTTCTCTGCCTGGCAGAGAAAGTCCGATGATGTGTTTTAGTTGTTCCTCCCGGTGTAAGCCGGGAGGTTTTTTTTTATAAGAAGCTTGCCAGGGGGTATCTATTGCTAAACAATTCGCGTATCACAGTGTTATTGTCACATTATTCGTATGGCAAAGACTGTTTTGATTACCGGAGGCACAGGATTGGTAGGAATGGCATTAGTGCCGGCATTATTGCAGCAAGGTTACCAGTTGATCTTATTGACTCGTAGCCGTCAATCGCATTCACTGCCCTATGCCACGCATCCTGCAGTTCGTTACTCTTATTGGAATCCCAGTAGTGCCGAGCTCGATACCGATGTGCTTACAAAGGCCGATCATATTGTGCATTTAGCAGGCGCTAATGTAGCTGACAAGCGCTGGACCGCTGCCAGAAAAAAAGAGATCGCCAGTAGTCGGGTACTTTCGGGTCGCTTACTGGTTGATCGGCTAAAAGAAATTACGCATCGCCCCCTTTCCTTTGTGGGGGCCTCCGCTATAGGATGGTATGGAGCCGATACCAAAGATCATCCTGCGCCCTTTGTGGAGAACGATCCGCCCGATGCTAGTTTTCTTGGCGAGACCTGTCGCCAGTGGGAAGAGAGTACCGCACCCTTGACTGCCCTGGGTATTCGTCGCGTTATCTTGCGTATAGGAATTGTGCTTAGTAGAAAGGGTGGGGCGCTTCCCGAATTTGAAAGGCCACTTCGTTTTGGTATCGCTCCGATACTTGGCTCTGGAAAGCAGATGATCAGTTGGATTCAATTGCAAGATCTGGTAACGATGATTATTTTCTCACTCGAGCAAAGCACCCTTCAGGGGGTTTATAACGCTACCTCCCCTAGGCCTGTTTCTCAGTATTCATTGATGAAGGCGCTAGCCAGACAGCGAAAGCAATTTTTTATTCCGGTCCCTGTCCCTGCCTTTTTCTTAAAAGTCCTAATGGGTGAAATGAGTATAGAGGTCTTAAAAAGTACAACGGTAAGTGCCAGCAAGATAGAGCAGTGTGGATTTTGTTTTCAATATGATACTATAGAAAAGGCCCTCCCCATTTGCTAGTTACGAATTGGTTTGCCCGAGGTGAGTACGCTTTGAATTCGCTCCAGTGACTTTTTCTCACCACAAAGCGATAAAAACGCCTCTCGTTCGAGGTCGAGCAGGTATTGTTCAGAGACTTGTGTTCTTTCGCTGAGATCACCACCGCACATAACATAGGCTAGCTTTTTGGCAATGAGGGCATCGTGCTGCGACGCATAGCCTGCCGTCTGCATAGCATGAATGCCGGCGTATAGCACGCCCAATCCGGCTCTTCCTAATACGTTAATGTCTTTTCTTTCAACAGGCCGATTATAGCCTGCTTGTTGCATGGCTAGCACCGATCGTTTGGCGGCAGCTATGCGACGATGACTATTGTAAATAACCTCATCGGTTCCCTTGCGATAGATACCCATGCTAAAGGCTTCGGCTGCAGAGGTGGCCACCTTTGCTGTGGCAATAGACATAAATCGATGTTTGAGCGTATTGGTATCCGGTTCGTCGGGATGCATCTCATCGGAGGCTCGTAGTGCAAATTCTTTGGTGCCTCCGCCTCCTGGAATAAGTCCTACTCCCAATTCAACCAATCCCGTGTAGGTTTCTGCTGCTGCACAGCATTTGTCTGCATGGAGGGTAAGTTCACAGCCCCCTCCTAATGTCAATCCGTGTGGAGCTACTACTACCGGTATAGAGGAGTAGCGCGCTCGCATGGTGGTTTGTTGAAACATTCGAATCGCCAGATCGAGTTCGTCATATTCTTGCTCTATGGCCATCATAAAGATCATGCCCACATTAGCACCGGCCGAAAAATTGGCACCTTCGTTGCCAATGACTAAGCCGCGGTAGGACTGTTCTGCTTTTTCGATGGCTGTTTGTATACCACTGAGTACATCCCCGCCAATGCTTCCCATTTTAGTTTGCCATTGCAACCCTAAGACTTCATCTCCCAGATCGTATAATTTACAGGAGCTATTTTTCCAGACGAGTTTTTCTTTATGATGACTCATCACTAAAAAGTCGGTACCACCTGGCAAGGGTTTATACGACTTAGATGTGGGTTCATAGCAGTAGCGGATTCCTTTTTCGTTCTTGTAAAATTGAGTATGCCCATTTGCGATCATCTCATTTACCCAAGGGGCAGGCGGTATACCCGCTTTCTCCATCTCGGCCGCCATCGTAGCTACGCCCAGCACATCCCACGCTTCAAAAGCGCCTATCTCCCAGCCAAAGCCCGCCATCATGGCATCATCTACCCTATAAAGTTCATCGCTGATCTCGGGAATTCGGTGCGAGATATAAGAAAAGATGCGGTAATGAAGTAAGCGATAGAATTCTCCTGCTTTGTCTTTTCCTTTTACTAAGCTGATCAGTCGGGTAGAAAGATCTTCAATGGGTTTGGCAGCTTCTAGCGTGACAAACGAGGCTTTCTTACGAGGTTGGTAGGTAAGCGTTTCTAGGTCTAGGGTCAGGATTTCTTTTTTGCCAGCCTCATTTTTTGTTTTCTTAAAAAATCCTTGACCGGTTTTATCGCCTAGCCAATTGTTATCGACCATTTTTTGTAGCCAATCGGGAATTGCAAAAAGCGAATGCGCCTCGTCGTGAGGACAATTGGCGGCTACCCCCCCGGCTACTTTAACCATGGTATCGATACCCACTACGTCGGCCGTGCGAAAGGTAGCCGACTTCGGTCTTCCGATGATGGGGCCGGTGAGTGCATCTATTTCGTCGATGCTAAGTTGTAGCTGTTGTTTTAAGTGCATTATGGCCATAATGCCAAATACACCAATGCGGTTGGCAATAAAGGCTGGAGTGTCCTTACATTTAACGGTAGTCTTACCTAAGTGCAGATCGCCATATTGCATCAAAAAATCTACGAGTGCGGGATCGGTGTCGGCGGTGGGAATAATCTCCAGCAATTTTAAATAGCGGGGCGGATTAAAAAAGTGCGTACCGCAAAAATGCCGGCGAAAATCATCGCTTCTGCCCGCCGCCATCATCGAAATAGGAATACCCGAGGTATTAGAGCTAATGATGGTGCCGATTTTTCTATAGCGCTCTACTTTTTCGAATAATTGTTGTTTGATATCGAGTCTTTCTACCACCACCTCTATGATCCAATCACAGGTACCGATATCTGCAAGGTTATCGTCGAAGTTGCCGGTACGAATCCGTTTAACGACGTCCTTTTCATACACAGGCGAGGGATTACTTTTTATGGCAGATTGTAAGGCCTCGTTAACGATTCGGTTACGAGCCGCCGCTCCGTCGGTGATGGCTACACCCGAAGGAACAATATCGAGTAATAGAACATCTAGACCAACCCCTGCAAAATGACAAGCAATTCGAGAGCCCATCACACCACTGCCCAACACAGCCACTTTACGAATGATTCGATTCATAAAAAATAGTTAGTTATGCAACTAATTTACTCCTACTAAATTACGGCGTTTGCAGTTTGAAAAGAAAAACTCAGCTAACGATAGCGCCCGGATCAATAGGTTGTGCCGGTTGAATAAATACGAGTTTACCGTTCGCGTCCTCGGCCATCAAGATCATACCGTTACTTTCGATGCCTTTCATTTTTCGGGGCGCCAGGTTGGTGACCACTGTAACGGATTGGCCAATGAGGGTCTCGGGGGCATAGTGCAGGGCAATGCCACTAACGATAGTGCGGGTTTCGCTTCCCAGATCTACCTGCAGGCAAAGTAATTTGTCGGCTTTCTCTACTTTTTCGGCAGCACGAATAACACCAGTCTTTAACTCTAGCTTGGCAAAGTCATCGTATTGAATGGTGGCTTTTGCAGGGGCTATGGATTTTTCTGCTGGCAGGGCCGAACCGGTATCAGGCGTAGACATAGTACGTTGCTTTAATTTTTCTAACTGGGCCAAGATCTCTTGATCTTCGATTTTTCTGAATAGTAGCTGTGGGGCACGCAGAGAATAACCTGTCTTAAGTAAGTTGACCTTGCCGGCATTTTCCCACTGCAACATTTTTTCGACCACCTTCATTTGATGCAGCAGCGTTTTGGCCGCATGGGGCATAAAGGGATTGATTAGAATGGCCAGATTGGCGGTAAGTTGCAAACACAAGTGCAGGCAGTTATCGATGCGAGTCTGGGCGCTGGGATCCTGTTCGATTTGTTTAGCCACAATCCAGGGCTCCTTCTTTTGCATGTATTGATTTCCCTTACGAGAAAGATCGATGATCTCGAAAAGCGCTTCTCGGAATTTATATTGTTCGAGTAGTGCTTCAATTTTTTGGGGAGCTTCGGTAAGAGCCTTTAGTAATTCCTCGTCTATCTCATCTTTGGCAGTTGCATGAAAAGGAGGCACTTTTCCCTGGCATAGTTTATGCATTAGTACCCAGGTGCGATTGATAAAATTACCAAAGACGGCTACGAGTTCGCTATTCACTGCTTCTTGAAATCCTTTCCAGGTAAACTCGCTGTCTTTCGTCTCTGGCGCGATCTGCGTAAGGTAATAACGTAGCATGTCTACGCACTGCGGTCCTCCATTGGGGGCTTCTACAAAATCTTGGATGTAGTCACGCATGTCGAGTTTCCAGTTACGGCTGGTACTCATCTTGTCGCCTTCGAGATTTAGAAACTCGTTGGCAGGTACATTATCTGGTAAAATATACCCATGCAGTTTTAGCATTACCGGAAAAATAATGCAGTGAAACACAATATTGTCCTTTCCAATAAAGTGAACCAATTTGGTTTCCTTGTCTTGCCAATAGGGCGTCCAGTCTTTTCCATGGTCTAGTGCCCATTGTTTGGTAGCACTAATGTAGCCAATGGGGGCATCGAACCAAACGTAGAGTACTTTGCCATCGGCTCCTTTTATTCGGGGGGGTAACGATACTCCCCAGTCTAAATCGCGTGTAACGGCCCTGGGTTGTAGTCCTCCTTCGATCCAGCCCTTGCATTGCCCAACTACAGTGGGGCGCCAATCTTTTTGATGTTGCTTAAGGATCCAATCTTGTAAGAAGGCTTCGTGTTGGTCAAGAGGCAAGTACCAATGCGTCGTTTTTTTCTTAACAGGGGGTTGTCCACTTAATGTGCTGACGGGGTTCAGTAACTCCTCAGGACTCAACGAACGTCCACAGGTTTCGCACTGGTCACCAAAAGCGCGATCACTGCCACAGGCAGGGCAGGTGCCCTTAATATAGCGATCGGCTAAAAAACTCTGTGCCGCCTCATCGAAAAATTGTTCGGTCTCTTTGGTTTGCAGCGCCCCTTGTTTTTCGAGTGTGTCAAAAAACTCCGTAGCTGTTTGATGATGCAGGGCGGCACTGGTTCGGTGATAGATGTCGAAGCTGATGGAGAGTTTTTCAAAGTCCTCTTTCATCGCTTGGTGATACTTATCGATGATGGCCTGGGCCGTGGTGCCTTCTTTTTTAGCCTGAATGGGAATGGCTGTTCCGTGCTCGTCACTTCCGCATACAAACACCACGTCTCGTTGCTGTGCTCGCAAGTAACGAACATAAATATCGGCAGGAATGTAGGCGCCGGCTAAATGCCCTACGTGTTTTAGTCCGTTAGCATAGGGTAAGGCCGAGGTAATCAGGTATCGTTTGGGTGCGCTCATGCAGGTTGCAAAAATACCGTAATCGAACCTTGTCCCAAAATGCGATGCGCTCATTACCTTTATTCTTTTTTATACCTGCACTATGACACAACCTCCTTATTTGCAACCGGGCGATACGATCGCTCTTGTTTGTCCGGCCGGTTATATGCCCGCGGACAAGGTACAGACCTGTGTAAAGGTCTTGGGCGAATGGGGATACAGGGTGGTGGTCGGGTCAACGGTAGGTGGAAACTCCACCACTTATTTTTCAGGCTCCGATCAAGAGCGCTGCACCGATCTGCAACGTATGTTAGACGATCGCTCGGTTCGCGCCATTCTCTGCGCCCGTGGGGGGTATGGTACTGGCCGCTTGATTGAGCAGCTCGATTTTTCTGTTTTTATCGATCAACCTAAATGGATCATTGGTTTTTCGGATATCACCATTTTACATGCACATATTTATCGGCATTTTGGTATTTGCAGCCTGCATGCTCCTATGGCGGCTGCTTTTAATGATGGGGGCTGGCAATTGGACGCTGTGCAATCACTTCGTGAAGCATTGCAAGGCTTTAGTTTAGCATGTAGCGGTCCGGAACATTCCTTTAATCGGTTTGGGATTGCTAAGGGTACCTTGGTGGGAGGCAATTTAGCCTTACTGGCTCATTTGGTGGGCACCTCCTCTGATGTAGATACGAACGACAAAATCTTATTTATAGAGGATGTGGGCGAGCAGTTGTACAATATAGACAGAATGATGTGCCAGCTACAGCGAAGTGGAAAGCTCGAACGATTAGCTGCGTTGGTGGTGGGCGGATTTAGCGAATGCAAAGACACGGACCGGCCCTTTGGCAAGACGGCTTATGAAATTATACATTCGTGGGTAAGCGGTTATAAGTATCCGATTTGCTTTGATTTTCCGGTCAGTCATACCGAGCGCAATATGACACTCAAGCACGGAGCCGTTTATGAGATTAAGATTGATGCCACCGGATCGTTACTGGCGGAGTGGTAAGAGGGAACCCGCTGCCATTGGTTCTTCGACACGATAGCGCTTTACCGCGCTCAGCTTCGAGATTCACTGCCTAAGTGTTTGCGATAACCACTCTATGGTTTTTGGAAAACGATAAAGATCGTTATGTGAACCTTCTTCAATTACGACCAGTCGGTCTTGTGGCTTAAATAGCGTCGATAATTTTTGGGATTGTGTAAAAGAAACTATGCCATCTTTTGTTCCGTGTAATAAAGTGATGGGTGCCGCAACCCTGGGCAGGTGTTGATAGGTGGGTAACTGGTAGTGTAACAACAGTGCCATGGGATAGAGCGGTAAGAAACGTTGAAGCACATCAGAAAATTGGTAGTAGGGTGTTTCTAAGATAAGTTGTTTGCAATCGCGGCGCGAAGCCAGTTGAGCCGCGATTCCGGTGCCCAGGCTTTTCCCATAAATAATGAGGCTGTCGGCCGCATAGCGTTTACGAGCTATCTGGTAGGTAAGTGTAGCCCATTCGTAAAGTTTTTGCTCCGACAAGGCCCCTTTACTTTTACCATAGCCCGGATAATCGGGCATCAATACTTCGAAACCATTTTTGGTAAAGTAAGGAACGAACTTCTCGTACCAAGCAATATTTTGACGATTACCATGAAAATACAATACCAGCCCTCGGACGATACCGCTATCGGGTCGGTACAAGACAGCATGCAAGGTGTCTTGTTTATTAACGGGAACTGTTATCTCGCGGTGGGATATTGTGGTAGCGAATTGATATGAAGCCGGCAGCACGCGAGAACGAAAGATGAGGGTCTCCTGAAAAAAATAGATCAGCAATGCGCCACTTAGGTATACCAACAGCAAGATGCTGATGATCTTTTTAGTGCGCGGGCTGCGGAGTTTTGAGCGTACAGAAGCCATTAGTATTTTAAAATATCGCGGATAAAATTGTGATACTCGTCAAAGGAGGGTAGGTTATTATGTCCGCCACCTTCGATACGAATCAACGTGCATTTGCGAGGATTGATCTTTTGCAGATTCTCGCTGTGTCTAATAGGGATCAGCCGATCGCGCGTACCATGAATGATGTAGGTATGGCATTTCACCAATGGAAGCCATTGGTCGGAGCGCAGGTGATAGCGAAGTACCAAACGCACCGGTAATATTGGCAAGAATCGCTCGATTACTTTTCTAAAATTAAAGTAGGGAGCATCGAGTATCAGATAACGAGGGTGATTGTCAGAGGCTAGCTTGGTGGCAAAGCCGCTACCGAGACTTCTGCCATAAATAATAAGGTGGTCTTCGCTATAGGTTTCGAGTAAACGGTCGTATACGAACTGCATATCACCCAGCATTTCTTTTTCGCTTCGCTTGCCCGTGCTTTTACCAAACCCGCGATAGTCGACCAACACTACATCATAGTCGTAGCGATAAAAATCCTTTGCGTAGCGTGCCCACCCCTTGATACTTCTGGTATTGCCATGAAAGTACAGGATAAGTCCTTTTGGCTGCTCTCTGTAAAAATGCAGTCCATTGATGCGAACCCCTGGACCCACCTCAAAAAAGTACTCTTTGAAC
>CANGYW010000006.1 GCA_947458335.1 Chitinophagaceae bacterium
AAAGCGCTTTTGACATTGCCTTGCACGACCTAGCTTCGCAAGCAGCAGGAGTTCCGCTCTGGAAATGGCTACACGGAGATAATACCAAACGAATAACCACCGACTACACCGTAAGCATCGGCGATCCCGACAAGATGGCCCTAGATGCCAAAAAAATATTGGACCTGGGTTATCCGGCTATCAAAGTAAAACTGGGCAAAAACGGCAAGACCGATGTGCTTCGTATGCAAGCCATCCGTAAAGCCGTAGGCCCCACCGTTCCGCTGCGCATCGATGCCAACCAGGGCTGGACCGTACCTGAAGCCGTTGAGACACTTCAGGCGCTAGCGCCGTTGAACATCGAACATTGCGAGGAACCCATCTCTCGATATTTATATACTTCGTTGCCACAAGTAAAAAAAGAAAGTCCCATTGCCATTATGGCCGATGAATGCTGCGGAGACCATCACGATGCCGCACGCCTGATTGCTCTTGATGCCTGCGACTATTTTAATATTAAACTGGGTAAAGCCGGAGGTATTCGCAATGGCGTACGAATTGTTCGATTGGCCGAAACGGCCGGTATCAAATTGCAAGTTGGGGCGATGATCGAATCACGACTGGCCATGACAGCTTTTGCACACTTTGCCTGCTGTAGCCCTCAGATCGTACATTATGATTTTGATACCGCGCTAATGTTTAAGCAAGATCCCGTTACCGGAGGTATTCGCTACGAAAAAAATGGAGTCATTGAATTACCGGAAGGCCCCGGTCTTGGTGCAACTATAGCCGAAGAGTGGTTGCAAAAAATGGAAGCCATTCATCTAGTTTAACTAATAGTTGATACCGCCTACAATGTGGCAGCGTTTACAAGATATAATCAGCTCACTCTTTTTAACCCGGGCGCAAGACCAGGTCTTTGAGCATATGCTCACCCATTATCGAAAAGCAAAACGATACCGGGCCCGAAAGATCGTTGCGAAAAATCTTTTACGTGATATCATTTTTGTTTCGCTTGGTATCGTATCGGCATCGTTCGGCCTTAAAGCACTCTTGCTTCCCAATCATTTTATCGATGGCGGAGCTACCGGCATCTCTCTCTTGCTATCTACCCTTAGCACAACTCCACTTTGGATGTTTATTCCGCTGGTCAACTTGCCCTTTATCATAATGGGCTATCGTATCATGGGTAGCACTTTTGCCATTAAAACGGCGCTAGCCATTGCGGGTCTCTCTCTATGTCTGGCTTTTGTACACTTTCCAGTAATTACACAAGACAAGGTATTGGTAGCTGTCTTTGGTGGATTTTTCTTAGGAGCAGGCATTGGGCTGGCCGTACGAGGCGGAGCGGTTATTGATGGCACCGAAGTACTCGCTATTTATCTAAGCAGAAAACTGGGTACGACCATTGGTGATATTATTCTTATTATCAATATCATCATCTTTTCGCTAGCAGCTTATTTATTAAGCATCGAAGTAGCCTTGTATTCCATCATCACGTATATGGTGGCCTCAAAAATGCTTGACTTTATTGTAGAAGGCATCGAAGAATATATTGGGGTTACGATCGTATCGTCGCATAGCGAGGAGATACGAGAGATGATCATCAATGTTATGGGGAGAGGTGTTACCGTCTACCAGGGCAAAGGAGGATATGGTAAACGGGGAGAAAAAAGAGATCTCGATATTATTTATACGGTCATAACACGATTAGAGATCAACAAACTAAATACAGAAATAGAGAAAATAACACCGACCGCCTTTGTGGTGATGAACTCCGTTAAGGAAGCAAAAGGAGGACGAATTAAAAAAAGACCGCTCAACCATTAGTCGATCCGCCAGGTCATCTCACCTCCCTTCTCATCTTTTAGCTGAATACCCACGCTGGCCAGCCTGTCACGGATCTTATCGGAGGTCATAAAATCTTTTCGGCCACGAGCCTCTTTTCGAATATCAATTAAAAGGTTCATCACCTGCTCTAGCTTATTGTGCCCTCCTTCTTCCATCCCCTGTAGACCTAACACCGTCTCGAGCCAGTGAGTCATTTCTTTTTGAAGATGAAGCAAAGTAGAGGCCGCCAGCGCTCCGGTGGGTGTAAGTCCATCGTAAATTGCGTTGATGATAGGTACTAGCTCAAAAAAGTTTGCCAACACCTTTGCCGTACTAAAATCATCATTCATAAATAAGTGCAATTCACCCAGTAAACGATTGACCGTTTGGGTGAGTGCCTCATCGGATCCGTTACCCGATGCACCCTTTTGTGCGCAATCGATCTTCTTTAATTTTTGATAGGCCTCCCACAACCGCTTTAGGCCTTTCTCGGCAGCTTGCAACGCCTCGTTACTAAAGTCGAGGGTGCTACTATAGTGTGTCTGTAAAATAAAAAAGCGCACCGTCATTGGGTGATAGGCCTTCTCGAGCAAAGGATGTGTGCCGCTAAAAAGTTCGGTAAGGCGGATCACATTGTTATAGCTCTTCCCCATCTTACGACCATTGATGGTGATCATGTTATTGTGCATCCAGTAGCGAACCGGCGTCTGGTGATTGCAAATCGTGCTCTGCGCGATCTCACTTTCGTGATGCGGAAAAAGCAGATCCATGCCACCTCCGTGAATATCGAATTGCTTGCCCAGGTATTTAGTGGCCATAGCAGAGCATTCAATATGCCAGCCTGGGTAGCCTACCCCCCAGGGGCTTTGCCAACGCATAATATGTTCGGGTGCGGCGGCTTTCCAGAGGGCAAAATCGGTACGGTCTTTCTTTTCCTCTTGGCCCTCTAGCTCGCGGGTGGTAGTGAGTAATTCATCGATAACTCGCCCGCTGAGTTTTCCATAGTCATGGCTGGCCGCATATTTTTTTACATCAAAATAGACCGAACCCTGTACCTCATAGGCATAGCCAGCCTCTATTAGCTGTTCGATCATGCCGATCTGTTCTACAATATGACCCGTAGCAGTAGGCTCTACCGACGGAGGCAGTGTGTTAAACTGCTCCATGGCCCAATGAAAAAGCCGTGTATACTTATGGACCAGCTCCATGGGTTCGAGCTGCTCAAGTTTTGCTTTTTCGGCGATCTTATCGGTAGCCTCACGTCCCTCTTCTTCAAAATGTCCGGCATCGGTTATGTTACGCACATAACGCACCTTGTACCCCAGGGTTTGCAAATAACGAAAGACCACATCGAACGTAATGTAAGGTCTGGCATGACCCAGATGACTTTCTCCGCTTACGGTCGGGCCACAGACATACATACCCACATGTCCGGGTACTAAGGGTGTAAATACTTCTTTTTGTCGGGTCAGCGAATTATAGATGCGAAGCTCGGCCATATGGCAAAGATGATTAAAATAAATGGAATCAAACAGCAGTGCCCGACTAGTGCTGCAATTGCAGGTCTGTCACTAGCATATAATGATCGGAATAATCCTTTTTGACCCGCTTAAACTGTTGTACCGCAAAGTGACGGTCGGCAAAAATATAATCGATACGAAGCGTAGGCGAGAGCCCGCGAAAGGTACGGCCCAACCCATAGCCCTGTTGTAAGAAGACATCCTGCAAGGTGCCCCGCACGGTAAAATAAGTGTATGAATTAGGTACATCATTTAGGTCGGCCGCTAAAATAACTGGATGGGGAGAATCGGCTAGCAACGAGGCGATCATATCCGCCTGAAGGCTTCTAATAACTACACCTCTTTTTAATTTGCCAACAAGGGGAATAAAGTGATAGACTAAGCTGTCTTCGCGATCGCGAATTTTTTCGATACGCCGATAATCCTGTTTATCGAATCGCTGTGATTGAAGATGCGTAGTAAATATGCGAATCACCCCATCGGTCGTCTTTATATCTGCCTGCAATAAAACTTCGGGCTGCGAAGGGCGCGGAAAACGTACCATTCCGCTATCTACAATGGGATAACGCGAAAAGATGACCGAACTGTAATAGTTAAGGTCGCCATCCAGATCTTTACTAAAATAAAAATAAGGATACCCCAGTTGCTTACGAATAGAACTGATATTGTCGTAATAAACAGGATTGTCAGAAGTATAGAACTCCTGCAAGCATAACACATCGGCCTTTTGCTCGGCCAGCAGCGCCAGCATTTTCTTGCGGGTCAAACTCCCCCGATTATTATTGCGCGTTAACTCAATAAAACGAGCCACATTCCAGCTGACCACCCGAATAACCTTAGGCTCTTTTTTTACCTCGAAAGCAGTAGGTGCATTAAAGGCAATAAATACACCGATACTTTTATACCCGAGCAACAGTGCGCTGAGCGAAATAAGAGCGAGTCTGAACTTAAGCAACACCAACCAACCCACCAGAAAACCGATAACGATAAAAAGTAAAAAGGGAAAGGTTAGCCCCATCAGCGAAACCCACCACCACTGCTGCGGGTGAAGCAGCGGTATAAGACAAGACAATAAGAAAAGGGCCACTGCCAGTACATTGGCCGAGATCACAAATTTTTTGGTAAATATTCGAAGTCGACTCTTCTTCATTACTGTCGAATAAGGCTATCGGCCGCAGCCAAACTACCTAAGATGGCCGCTTTGACCTTCTGTACTTTTTCTAGCTCCTCCTGAAAATAACGCACCCGAAGAGGCTTATTATCTTTTGCAGAATCCATGTTAAACTCAACCATCCATTTATCCATAGCAAAGTCAGCATAATTAAGATCACTACTTAGCTGTTCCAATTGTTGGCGATAAACCTTGTTGGCACTGCCTGCTTGCTTGGCTAGTGAGTCGAGACGTTGCTGTACTCGCTGTTGCGCACCCCTTACCTTACCCATCTTGGGCATCACTTCGTCGTGTATATCCATCACCTGGTGGTAGAGACTATCGTCGGCCGACAAGGGCTGGGTGGTCATATGACCAGGGCCGTGCTCCGACTGATCGGATGGACCTTTACAAGCAGCAAAAATTAAAACAACCCCTACAGAAAAAACTAAAAATAATGCGGTACGCATAGCAGTATCAATTAGAAAACAAAGATACCCAAATGTAAAAGACAAGCGTCGTTCGGCTAATTTTGGGGTAAATTAGTACTCCTCTACCCTATGCTTCAACTTCAAAACTATGTAGCCGGACAATGGCTTCGCGGACAAGGCAACGAACAACCTCTTTTCGATGCGGTTACCGGCGAGCCGTTTGGTACCACCAGCACTCAGGGGGTCGACTTCAAGTTTATGATCGAATATGCGCGGCAAAAAGGAAATCCGGCGCTGCGTAGTCTCTCTTTTCACGAAAGAGGCAATCGACTCAAAGCACTCGCCTTTCACTTGCAAAAACACTTACCCGCCTTTTATGCATTGAGCTACCGCAGCGGTGCTACCAAAGCGGATAGCTGGGTAGATATCGAAGGAGGAATCGGCAATCTTTTTTCGAATGCTTCGCTACGCCGAAAGTTTCCAAACGAAACATTTTGCATCGATGGAGAAAGTCATAACCTAAGCAAAGGCAACAGTTTTATGGGTACCCATATACTAGTACCCAAAGAAGGAGTGGCCATTCACATCAATGCCTTTAATTTTCCGGTCTGGGGAATGCTCGAGAAAATTGCCGTTAATTTACTTGCCGGCGTTCCCGCCATTGTTAAACCTGCCACCGCCACCTCGTATCTAACCGAAGCTGTATTTCGCGAAATTATCAACAGTAAGATATTTCCAGAAGGGTCGCTACAACTGATCTGTGGCAGCAGCGGCGATCTGCTGAACTGGGTCGATAGCCAAGACGTAGTCACTTTTACCGGCAGTGCAGCTACAGGCGCACTACTTAAGAAAACACCGGCAATTCTCGATAACAATGTTCCCTTTAATATGGAAGCCGACAGTCTCAATTGTATTGTGCTGGGCGAATCTGTACAACCGGACGATCCGGAGTGGGAGCTCTTTGTAAAAGAAGTACGAAAAGAAATGACCCTTAAAGCCGGGCAGCGTTGTACGGGGGTGCGTCGCATTTTTGTTCCGGCCCGCCACCTCGATGCCATCACCCATTCGTTACAAAAGGCACTGGCACAAACGGTGATTGGATCTCCCTATAACGAAAAAGTTAGAATGGGATCGCTGGCTGGTCAGCAGCAACGAAACGAAGTACTGGCCCAAGTACAGAAACTACTAGCCTCCTCGCAACTCATCTATGGATCACTCGACAGTGTAAGCGTAATAGATGCCGATGCACAAAAAGGAGCCTTTCTATCTCCGCTACTACTGCGTAATGAGTCTCCCTTTGCCACCAACACTCCGCACGAAATCGAGGCTTTTGGTCCGGTAAGTACCTTGATGCCCTACCAGGGTATAGACGAAGCCATCACACTTAGTAAAAAAGGAAAAGGAAGCCTGGTTACCACCATAGTCACCAACGATACCCACGAAGCCCGTCAATATGTGATCGGTGCCGCCTCTCACCACGGAAGAATCCTGGTCTTGAACCGTGCATGCGCCAAAGAGAGCACCGGGCATGGCTCTCCTTTGCCTTTGCTGGTACATGGCGGACCTGGTCGCGCCGGAGGCGGCGAAGAGATGGGCGGTATTCGCGGTGTTAAACATTATTTGCAACGCACGGCCTTACAAGGATCTCCCACCATGATCACGGCCATCACTTCGGTCTATCAACCCTATGCCGAAGGCAAAGATCCCGGCAAACATCCTTTTAAAAAATATTTCGAAGAGTTGCAGATCGGAGATCAGTTGCTCACAGAAAAAAGAATGATCACCGCAGAAGATATTGACCGCTTTGCCGATCTGAGTGGCGATCATTTTTATGCCCACATTAAAGAGACAGACTTTGAAGGCACCATGTTCGAACGACAAGTGGCCCACGGTTATTTGATTATGAGTTTAGCGGCGGGCTTATTTGTTGATAGCTACGAAAAAAATCCAGTGTTGCTTAACTACGGCATCGATGAACTTCGTTTTACAAAACCGGTTTATCCAGGCAGCGAGATACAGATTCGTTTTACCTGCAAAGAAAAACTCTTACAAGACAAACGTGTTGTCGACAACCCTGCCGATATAAAAAGAGGAGATGATATTGAAAAAGGTATTGTAAAATGGTTAGTCGAAATACTCGACGAGAACCACGAAATAACCGGTATTGCCACCATTTTGACTATGGTCGCCAAACAACCCCAATAATCGTACACTAGTAATATGGATACTGCTTACGTTACCTCCACCCGACAAGACTCACTACAAATCGTAGAGTTCTATCACCCGCAAAGTAATTCGTTGCCCCGCACCCTGCTTACGCAATTGGCCGCTTCTATTACAGCTGCCGGCGAAGATGCCGATATCAAACTCGTCTTGCTTCGTAGTGGCGGAGAAAGGGTGTTTTGTGCCGGAGCCTCGTTCGATGAACTCGCCTCCATTACTACTGCAGCCGAAGGCCTTCGCTTCTTTAGTGGCTTTGCAGAAGTAATCAATGCCATCAGAACCTGTCCCATTCCGGTCATTGGAAGAATACAAGGTAAATGCGTAGGAGGAGGAGTAGGACTGGCTGCAGCAGTAGACTATGCATTAGCAACCGACAGTGCACAAGTTAAACTCAGCGAGCTGGCCGTAGGCATCGGCCCGTTCGTAGTAGGACCTGCCGTAGAAAGAAAAATAGGCGTCTCTGCCTTTTCACAATTAGCCCTCGATGCCACCGGATGGCGCAGTGCAACATGGGCACATCAACGGGGACTATTTGCCGAACTATTCGAGGATATTGCCGGTCTAGATGAAGGAGTCAACCGATTAGTGGCACAACTGCTACAAAGCAGTCCTGCTGCCCTCAAAGAGATTAAGAAGATCTGTTGGGAAGGAACCGAACACTGGACCCAATTGCTACAGCACCGGGCCTCTATCAGTGGTCGACTGCTACTAACCGAAGAAAGTAAAAAAGCCATAGAGCGATTAACAAAAAAATGAAAGCTCCCCTTCTTTGCTATACGGAGCAAAACTTCAATAGCTTCTGCGATATAGTAGCGGAACGTGATGCCGATCTGCAGCAGATACTACACAAACACGGATATCCTCGACCCTGGATCAGACCCAATACGTTTCAAACCCTGGTCCTCTCTATCTTAGAGCAGCAGGTTTCATTGGCGGCAGCTTATGCGGCTTTTAATCGCTTACGAAAAAAGGTAGGCACGGTAACTCCCAAAAAAATAGTATCGCTTACCGATCAGGAACTGCGCGACTGTTATTTTACCCGCCAAAAAATCGTTTATGCAAAGGGGCTGGCACAAGCTATTATCGAAAAAAAGATCAGCTTACGCAAGATGGAACAATGTAGCGACCAAGAGGTCTTTGACCAGCTGATCCCGCTCAAGGGAATCGGACCCTGGACAATAGATGTGTACCTGATGCATGCCCTGCGAAGAACCAATCAGTTTCCACTGGGAGATATCGCATTGGTCAATAGCTTAAAAAAAGTAAAACGGATGCGAGCCACCGTTTCTAAAGAGCGAATGCTGGCTGTAGCGGCCAAATGGAAACCTTACCGCAGCATTGCAGCGTTTATTTTGTGGCACGCCTATATGAAAGAGAAGGGCGCACGCATTAGCCACTAATCACTAGATATTTAATCCGCCGCAGGCACTAATCGTTTGACCCGTTACATAGGCCGATAGATCGGAGGCTAAAAACAAGGTTACATTGGCAATATCGGTAGCTGATGCAAAACGACCCAGGGGAATACCGGCCTTGTATTTTTCGGCTGCTTCGCCCGCCTGTAAATATTGTGTCATATCGGTTTCTACAAAACCCGGTGCAATAGCATTACAACGAATGTTACGGCTTCCCAACTCTTTGGCTACCGACTTGGTAAAACCAATAATGCCGGCTTTGCTGGCAGCATAACTGCTTTGCCCCGCATTACCCATTTCGCCGATCACAGAACTCATATTAATAATAGAGCCCGAACGCGCTTTCATCATTGGGCGAATTACTTGCTTTGTCATATAAAAGACGCTGTTAAGGTTAACTCGCATCACTTCTTCCCACTGCTCATTGGTCATACGCATTAACAGATTATCCTTAGAGATACCCGCATTATTAACACAGATATCGATGGTGCCAAACTCCTTTAGCACCTCGGCCACCAGCGCCTCACAGGCCTGTGGATCTGACGCATTGCTCTGGTATGCCTTTGCCTTGACCCCGGCCTCTTGTAAAGCGGTTTCTAAAGAAGCCGCTTTCTCGGCACTGCTGTCGCTTATATAAGTAAACGCCACCTGTGCTCCCTGTGCAGCAAAGAGACGGGCAATTCCCTCTCCTATTCCCCGGGCACCACCGGTTACGATCGCCACTTTATTATCGAGTAGTTTCATAAAAAAAGTTTAGGATGAGGCAAATGTAGCTGTATTCAGTTGTAAAATATCTTCGATCATATTTCGATCGTTACTTAAACGAGGCACCTTGTGCTGACCACCTAATTTTCCTTTTTGTCGCAACCAATTCGAGAAGGTTCCCCGAGGTAACGACTGGACTTGCGGTAAACCCAATGCTATGTCCCTGTACCGCTTGGCCTCGTAGTCACTATTGAGTCGCTGCAATGCTTTATCTAGAATCTCTGTAAACACAACAAGGTTTGCAGGGGCGTGCTCAAACTCAATTAACCATTGGTGCGCCCCTTGTACACGTTCGTTAAAATAAACAGGGGCCGCCGTATAATCTATTACTATAGCACCAGTCTGCTGACAGGCCTCTGCCAGCGCTCTATCGGTATTATCTACAATAACCTCCTCGCCAAAGGCATTGATAAAATGTTTTAATCGCCCCGATACTTTTACCCGAAAAGGTCTTAGGGTAGTAAACTCAATTGTATCGCCCAATAAATAGCGCCAGAGACCTGCATTAGTACTAATAACAGGGGCATATTGACGGCCGATCTCAACATCGCTAAGCCCAATGGTGCGAGGAGCTGCCGAGCCATACTCCTCGACCGGCATAAACTCCATAAACACGCCGTGATCGGTAAAAAGCAGCATGCCCGGTTGCAACGGATCATCTTGCGCGGCAAAGAAACCTTCGCTCGCATTATACATATCGAGATACTGAATATCGCGGCCGATCCATTTCGAAAATTGCTCGCGGTAAGGGGTAAACGAAACCCCGCCATGCATATATAACTCGAGCGAGGGCCATACCTCCGAAATAGTTTGGCAACCTGTTAGCTCTAAAATACGTTTAAACAATACCAGGGTCCAGGTAGGTACTCCAGAAATAGAAGTAACGTTTTCTTTGATCGTGCTGGCCGCCAATTTTTCAATCTTCGATTCCCACTCATCCATCAGAGCAATATCCAAATGTGGAGTGCGCAGCCAATGACCCCAGAAGGGAGAATTCTGCAGTAAAACGGCACTTAGATCACCATATTGTGCCTCCTCGTTAAGGGGGTTGATGGTATGACTGCCGCCAATAATGAGCCCCTTTCCGGTCAGTAACTCCGAATCGGGTTTTCGCAAATAGTACAACGACAGCACATCTTTCGAAGCCCGGTAATGTCCATCTTGCAAACTCTCTTCGCTAACCGGAATAAACTTACTCTTATCGCTGGTCGTTCCACTGCTCTTTGCAAACCAATGGATAGGTGTATTCCACAACAACCCCTGCTCGCCCTGCATGATTCGCTCTATATAGGGTTTTAGATCATCGTATTCATGAATAGGAACAGCCTCTTTAAAGGACTTGACCGAGAACAAGCGAGCAAAATCGTATCGCCTACCCAACTCGGTATATTGGGCTGATGTCACCAGATCTTGTAGCACTTCTCGCTGCGCATCGATAGGATTATTTCGCCAGGCATCAATCCGCCAGGAGCGTAAGCGAGCCAACGATGATATCGCAGGAGAAAGTAGTTTCATGGCTACTGCCAAATTAAAAAAAAATGGTCATCAATAGGCCATCATTACCTGTTGACGTAACGTTGCTCGTATCTCATCTTCTATAAAGGCAGCTTCTAGGGCCTGCAGATTACAAGCCAAGAACTCCGTTTGACCCCAACCAAATGCCTCGCTCAAGTGATGATATTCGCTGCTTAGGGTTACGGGGGTAATCATACGCGCATCGGTCGAGACACTAACAGAAACCCCTTGCTGATATAAGGCACGTAACGAATGAGCCGTTAGAGAAGAAAAAATATTTGTCTGCAAATTACTGGTAGGACAAACCTCTAAATGAATCCGCTCCTGTACTAGGTAACGCACCAAAGACGGGTCTTCGATACTCCTAACCCCATGGCCTATACGCCGAGGGCCTAACTCGCGGATCACCTCCCACATACTGGCTGGTCCGGCTGCCTCTCCGGCATGAACCGTAAACGGGATGCCACTTTCTTTTATTAAGGCAAAAGCCTTTTTATGTGCCAACACCCCAAAGCCTGCCTCATCTCCTGCCATATCAAAACCCACCACCCAGCCTTTTCCAAAAAATTGCCGGGTCAGTAATGCGGTTTCGAAGCTTTGCTCTTCTGTAAAATGCCGAAGGGTACACAGAATTAGTCGGGCAACCACGTTATAACGACTGGCCCCCTCTTGCAACGCAGATTGTACTGTATCGATCACTTGTGCAGGAGACAAACCTTGCTGTGTGTGCAACAAGGGAGCAAAACGAATCTCTGCATAAATCACCCGATCGGCCTCGAGCTGGGCCAGCAGGTCTAGGGTCACTAGCCGTAATTGTGCAGGCGTTTGCATCAACGAAAAACCCTTTACAGCACGAGTCAGGTAGTCGCGAAGGTCCTCACAGACAGGCGGGGCCACAAATTCTTGGCGATACTGGGCTTCGGTTATGGTATTATCGATGGCATGAACTACCGAATAGCTCAAGCTGCAATCGAGATGCAGATGCAATTCTATTTTTGGAAGCTGTGCGTAGTTCATGTACCATCAAATGGAAAGACCCGATTGTTGCTGGGCCTCTTCGTGAAGCCAATCTTTGCGACGCAGCTCAAAGTTGCGACCCAGATATAATTTGCGCACCTGCTCGTCTTGCGCCAGCTCTTCGGCTGTACCGTGTTTAAAAATTTTTCCCTCAATAAGCAGGTAAGCCCGGTCACAGATCGAAAGCGTTTCCGTTACATTATGATCGGTAATTAAGATGCCGATGTTCTTATACTTTAGCCGGGCTACAATGGCCTGAATATCCTCAACCGCAATAGGATCGATGCCCGCAAAAGGCTCGTCCAGTAAAATAAAAGTAGGGTCAACCGACAGGGCCCTGGCAATCTCCGTTCTTCTTCTTTCTCCTCCACTTAACACATCGCCATTGCTCTTACGCACATGCTGTAATCGAAACTCACTGAGCAGACGCTCCAGTTTTTCTTTTTGCTGCTGCTTACTAAGCCGGGTCATTTCTAGTACCGCGGCAATATTGTCTTCTACACTCAGCTTTCTAAACACCGAGGCTTCTTGTGGCAAATAACCGATTCCCATTTGGGCTCTCTTGTACATGGGTAAGGCCGTAATGTCTTGGTCATTTAAAAATACCTGCCCTTCATCAGGCTTGATTAATCCTACCACCTGGTAAAAAGAGGTAGTCTTGCCGGCTCCATTAGGCCCCAGCAGTCCTACGATCTCCCCTTGTTGTACCTCAAAAGATACCCGGTCTACAACGGTCCTACTGCCGTATCGTTTAACCAGAGAGCGGGTACGAATGGTCAATTGCATACAACAAATGTAAGTCATCGGGACCTCTCGTGCCAACGGCCCTCTTCTTTTAACAAAAGGGGATTGATTCTTTGCTATAAACAACGGGTATGTTAAGTTTGCATACCCCGTACCTATGAAAGTTATTGAACATATCAACCAGGCCAAAGACACGCTCATTTCTTTTGAGGTGTTGCCCCCCCTTAAGGGTAAAGGTATCGGCGCTTTGTACAAGCATCTTGATCCACTAATGGCCTTTAAACCGGCCTTTATTAATGTTACCTACCATCGCTCCGAACATGTGTTCAAAAAAAGAGCCGATGGGAGTTTCGAAAAAGTAGTGGTGCGCAAACGTCCCGGCACGGAAAGCATCTGTGCGGCGATCATGAATAAATACAATGTAGATACGGTACCCCATTTGATCTGTGGCGGATTTAGCATCAACGAGACCGAAGATGCGCTTATCAACTTGCATTACTTGGGCATCGATAATGTGTTGGTGTTACGTGGAGATGCTGCCAAAAACGAATCTGCCTTTGAACCCGAGCCCGGAGGCCACCGCTACGCAGTCGATCTGTTACAACAGGTTTCTGCGCTCAATAATGGCATCTACATTGAGGAAGAGCTTAAGGACACACAAAAGACGCGGTTTTGTATTGGAGTGGCAGGTTATCCCGAAAAACATTTCGAAGCGCCTAACATGGATACAGACTTACGTCATCTAAAACAAAAAGTAGAGGCCGGCGCCGACTATATTGTAACACAGATGTTCTTCGACAATGCCAAGTACCACAGTTTTGTAAAGGCCTGTCGCGAAATTGGTATTACCGTACCCATCATTCCCGGACTAAAGCCCATTTACTCCAAAAAACAATTGACCGTACTTCCCAAAACATTTCACATCGATCTCCCCTCAGAGCTGGCCAATGCCGTGCAAAAATGTAAGACCGATGCCGATGTAGAATTAGTAGGAAAGGAATGGCTGCTAATGCAATCACGCGAACTCAAGAAAGCCGGCGTACCTGTGCTGCACTACTATACATTGGGTCGTCCGCAGTTAGTGGCCGATGTGGTCAAGGATATTTAATCAACGAAAACGATCAAGGTACAACCTTACGTAAAAGAATGCGTAGCCTTTGCTTATTGTCCTTTTTTCTTCAGCTGAATTATTTCATCCATCTGCTCGTACGACAGCTTTTTGGCAACGATGCGCTTGTCTTTATCTAAGAGGTAAAGCGTAGGAAAAGACTGTACATCGTAGAGCTGCGAATAGCCCGGTATACTTTTTTCTACCCGATTTTTTTCAGCCTCCTTGCTATAATATACATGACTCCAATGTCCGATCTTCTTATCGGCAATAAACCGAAGCCAATCAGCTCGGCTACCCTCGGTCTCTTTTGCCACTGCATAAATACCCACATTGTCTTTTTTCCAACGCTGTGTGTAGACCGAATCGATTTTAGGAAGCGTCTCTTTACAATGCCCGCAAGTAGGATCCCAGAATACGACCAGCGTAAAATCTTTTTTTAGACCGTAAAGTGGTACTGTACGCCCCGACGAATCGGGCAATTCAATATCCGATGCGGGCGTACCCAAAATATTGGCCATTAAACTATAGGCCCTGTCGGTGATTGTCTTTTTGCCCTGTTCGCTCAACCACGAATAGGTCTTATTCGAAAAATACTTTTCGTACAAATGCACAAAGACGGCATCTTCCCACATATAACGCTGGGTGTAATAACGATTGATAAACCGAAGCAGCAAGAAACGTTGCATCTCGGCATTGACAGAAGCATAGCCGAGCATGTAATCCATTTCTTTATTGACCGAATCGGGATGGGGCGTTACCAACTGGTTAAAATAGGTATCGAGCTTATCTTCAAAAAAAGTAGTGTATGCCATGCGTCCGTCCCAAAAATTTACGCCGTCCCAAAAATGGTCCTTGTAATAGCGAAAAGCTTTTACTGAATCTTCGCGATTAGCAGGCTGCTGTAATTCGGCTGGCAAAACTGGTTGACGCATGGCCTGCAATAAGGCGGCTAAAAAACTACCTTTATTTTTCTCGATCAGCTCATCTCGCGAGTTACGCAGATCTTGATCGACCTTATTGAGCGAATCAATCAATCGAGTAGAATCAGATTTATTCGCGGCCGTTTTTAACAGCTCTCGAAGGCTGTTGATGCGCATACCTTTTTCTGCTGTCAATCGCTGGTATCCAGAAAAAAGATCGTTATCGGGCGAGTTAACATAGGTAATACCTCCTGGCAATGTAGCAGAGTCGGCAATAACTGAGAATTGCTGCTGCTTGTCTACCAGTATTTCAAAAAACCCAGACTTATTCGGAAAACCGATCAGGTAGATACCTCCTTGCAGTGGTTGTTTTCCTTTAAAAACCCCCTTGGATTGCTGATCTAGCTTAATGGAATCAATAATAGGATAGGTTTTACCAAAATAGTGCCCTAGGTAAATATATTGGTCTTTGTAGGGCTTAAAGGTGATGGAAATCTCGTACCCATTTTGGGCCTGTACAGCGAGGGTCGACAATAAGAGCAAAAAGCTAAAAAGACGCTTCATACACAATTAAAATATGCAGTAAAGTTATTAAAATCCCTAACAAGACCGACAGCAACTATCTTTGTCGGGTGCGAAAAAAAAGACCCTCCCTTATCCTATCGAATCTACTGATCGAAGATTACGCCGCCGAAGGAAAATGCATTGCACGACAAGACGGAAAAGTAATTTTTATTGAAGGGGTGGTACCGGGCGATCGGGTCGATGCCAGGATCATTAAAAGCAAAAAAGACTGGGCCGAGGGCATGGTGGTAGCCTTTGTTGAAAAGGCCAAAGAACGGGTAGATCCTTTTTGTTCGCATTTTGGGATTTGTGGGGGATGTCAGTGGCAAATGCTACCCTATCCCAAACAACTCCAGTTTAAGCAGCAACAAGTTGAACAGACCCTGCAACGCATCGGCAAAGTAACGCTTACTCCCATTCAGCCTATTGCCGGCGCTTCTTCTACTACTCACTACAGAAATAAGATCGAATATACATTTGGAAATAAACGCTACCTATTACCCTCCGAACTGGGCAACGAACAGATCAGCAGTCAGTCAAATGTAGCCGGTTTTCATGCCCGGGGATTCTTTGATAAGGTAGTGGATATAGATACTTGTTATCTGCAGGGATCTCCCACCAACGAAATACGCCTATTTATAAAATCGATGGCCCTGCAAAAAGGATGGACCTTCTATGACAGCCGGGCACACCAGGGCTATTTACGTAATGTGCAGTTACGACTCTGCCGCAGCGGCGAACTAATGGTCAATGTGATCGTTGGAGAAGACAGACCTCAGCAAACAAAGGAGCTGTTACAGGCCCTGCTCGATCGTTTTACAGGTATTACTACTCTTCTCTACACGATCAATACGAAATGGAACGACAGCATTCAAGATCTGCAACCCATTATTTTTTCGGGTAAAGGGTACGTAGAAGAGATCTTACGAGGAGAACAGGCAGATGAATCCTATCGCTTTAAAATCGGCCCCAAGTCTTTTTTTCAGACCAATACCGAACAAGCCGAAACCCTTTACCGATTAACCGCGCATGCTGCTGCCCTTAGCGGACAAGAAACGCTCTACGATCTCTACTGCGGAACGGGCAGTATCGGCATCTTCTTAAGCCGAAAAGCCGGTCGCATTGTGGGGGTAGAACAAGTAGCCGCTGCAATAGACGATGCCAAAGAAAATGCAAGGCTCAACCAGATTTCGAATGCTTCTTTTTTTGCAGGAGATGTGATTGATATTTGCACAGAATCTTTTTTTGCCGAGCAGGGACGCCCCGATGTAATCGTTACCGATCCTCCACGCGCTGGCATGCACGAAGCACTTATCGATACACTACTCACGATTGCTGCCCCCACGCTGGTCTACGTTAGTTGTAACCCGGCCACACAAGCCCGCGACCTTCAACGACTCGATAGCCTATACCAGGTAACCCTGGTGCAACCCGTCGATATGTTTCCGCACACACATCACATCGAAAACATTGTCCGGTTGACCCGTAGATAACGTAATTTTGTACAATGAGTGAGTTTCGATTTACGAGACCGGATAATTTTCCTCCTATTGTCAAAAATCTGATCATCATCAATGTATTGATGTATGTGGCGCAACTAACATTGGCCGCTCGCTTTCCATTTACGGAATGGATTATGCTGTGGCCACTGATGCCCGAAAAATTACAGGGGCTGCTGGCAGAGGCCGGGGTTGTAAACAGCGCCAGCCACTTTAGGCCTTATCAGTTACTGACCCATATGTTCGCCCATTCGCCGCAGACTTTATTTCATATTGTCTTTAATATGTTTACGCTGTGGATGTTTGGAAAAGTACTAGAAACCGTTTGGGGTGGACAGCGGTTCTTGCTTTTTTACATAGCCAGCGGCCTGGGTGCGGCCGCTTTGCATTTGGCAGTTCAATATTTGCGCTGTCAAGAATTACTGACCGCCTTTAATGCAGGAGATGCCGTGGCAGTACAACAACAACTCGGCGCCGTCTCGCCCGCCCTCGGTGCCAGTGGGGCGGTGATGGGTGTAATGGCCGCCTTTGCGTATCTGTTTCCCAACACCGAGCTCTACATTATGTTTATTCCTGTACCCGTCAAGGCCAAATGGGCTATGTTGGGACTAGCCGCCATTGATCTATTTGGCGGTGTGGCCGGTGTAAGCGGAGACAATATTGCGCACTTTGCCCACTTAGGAGGGGCTCTCACTGGTTTTCTACTGGTGTTGTACTGGAACAAAACCAATCGTCAGACGTTATACTAAGAAAATAACAAGGAACCGTGTCTATGGGATATTCGTTAGGTGACAGCCAAAATAGTCTAACCCGGCTGGTGATCGTCAATCTGGTTGTATTCATTACCCTTGCACTTTGCAGAGCCTATTTCTTTTTTTTCTATCAAGATACAGCGCAGATCGAAGTGGTCTTTCGTGAGCAGATCTTACAATGGTTTGCCTTACCCGGCAATTGGCAACAAATAATCTACCGACCCTGGACGCTGCTGAGTGCCATGTTTACTAATGTGGGCGTCTGGATGGTATTAGGTCATTTACTATGGCTATGGGCCTTCGGATTTATTTTTCAGGACTTAAGTGGTAATCGCAAAATCGTTGCTCTCTATTTGTATGGCGGTTTGGCTGGTTCGTTGGGTTATCTGCTTGCAGTTTCTTTACTACCCTCTTCTACTTCGGCAGCTCTTTTCTTTGGGGCCGGCCCCTCTGTGATGGCTATCGCAATCGCCACCACCATGCTATCCCCCTACTACCGACTGTTTCCTCAACTGATGGGAGGCTTTCCACTATGGATCCTTACGGCGGTATATGTACTGGTTAGCATCGCGACTAAACCGTTGCAACAGCCCATCAGCTATCTGCCCTTGCTAGCCGGAGGCGCCATGGGTTTTTTATTTATGCAGCTAATTAGAATGGGTTACGACCTAAGCGACTGGATGACGCGCCTCTTTGACAGCGCCAATAATCTGTTCAATCCCGAAAAGAAACGGCAAAAAAAATCAGGAATTAGGGACATGTACTTTTATAAAGCCACCCGCCAACCTTACGATAAAAAACCTAAGCTAACACAAGACCGAATAGATGCCTTGTTAGAAAAAATTCATCGTCAGGGAATGGACTCCCTCACTAAAGAAGAAAAAGAGTTTCTAGAACGGGCCAGTCAATCAAACCAATAATCAGCGTGCCTTATCTATTTGGGCGCAAATCCCGGTAAAGATGTCATCGATGCTGCCTTCTCCGGCAATGGAACTGAACTTACCACTCTGCTGGTAATGGGACGCCACCGGGCTGGTTTCATTTGTGTACACCGCAAAGCGTTTGCGAATGACCGACTCGTCGGTATCGTCGGAGCGACCCGAGGTCTGACCGCGTTGTAATAATCGTTTGACCAACTCCTCTTCGGATACTTCTAGTGCTACTACCAGCGAAATAGCCGTGTTCTTTTTGGTCAGCAACTCATCGAGCGCTTCGGCTTGCGCTACCGTTCTTGGAAAACCATCGAATAAAAATCCGTTAGCCCCTTTATGCTGATCAAAGAAAGAATCCACCATGCCAATCACTACAGCATCAGGCACCAGCTTACCCGAATCGATATACGACTTGGCAGACAAGCCCAGCGAAGTTTGATCTGCTATCTCTTTTCTAAGCAGATTACCGGTAGAAAGATGAATCAGCCCGTATTTAGCCACCAGCTTGTCCGACTGGGTTCCCTTTCCACTACCGGGCGGGCCAAATAGCACCAAATTAAACATAAACAGTTATTTTGAGCAGTAGGCAAATATAAGCCTCAAAGCCGTATGGGGCGCAATTGAACCTTTGGAATGCCCTCTTGTTAAATGGGATGATGATGGCATTTCCCCTTTTGAATTGGCCCTTAGTGGCAGTGGTCTTGCTGCAATGCAGCACCGACCCCATTACCCAGATCGATCAGGCCACCGGAAAAGACCGCGGCATTTCTACCCCCCAAAATCAAATGAGCATGGATACCACAAAAAAAGATAATCCGGTCTACTCACGCACCGATACCACAAAGGTGAACCTTGCGGAGAGTGAATGGAAAAAGATTCTGACCCCGGATGTGTATTACATTGCGCGTCAAAAAGGAACCGAAAGACCGTGGACCAGCCCCATCGAACATTCCCAAGAAGTAGGCACTTATTATTGCAAGGCCTGCGGTAAACCCCTTTTTAAAAGTGAGGCCAAATTTGAAAGCGGCTGCGGATGGCCCAGCTTTTTTGAGCCCATTTCGAAAGGAAGCATCCTCTACACTCCCGACAACAGCCACGGCATGCAACGTACCGAAGTGCAATGCGGACGTTGCAAAGCCCACCTGGGTCATGTTTTTGATGACGGACCGCCTCCCACCGGCCTTCGCTACTGTATCAACGGCGTTATTCTTGATTTTGAGAAATCGTCCGGGGCAAAGAAATAAAGTACATTTGCCGAAGCAAATGGTCCTCCCATGAAACTCTCCCAACTGGCTTCTACGTTGATCGGCTCCGAAATAGTAAAACTAGGAGGAGAGATCAAAGAAAAGATTCGCCAGGGAGCCCATATCTACAATTTTACCATTGGTGATTTTGACCCCGCGCTATTTCCCATTCCAAAAGAACTAGAAGAAGCCATCATTACAGCATACCGGCAAGGCCATACTAATTACCCGGCGGCAGAGGGTAACCTAGATTTGCGAGAAGCCCTTGCAGACTTTATTCTCGAAAAAGAAGGGCTTCGCTATTCTACCGACGAGATCTTGATTGCTTCGGGCGGACGACCCCTTATCTACACCGTCTTTCGTACCATTTGTGATAAGGGAGACAAAGTCGTCTATGCCGTACCCTCTTGGAACAATAACCATTACACGCATTTTACCGATAGTGAGCATGCCGTAATAGAAACCGGACCTGAAACACGCTTTATGCCCACGGCAAAGCAACTGGCTCCCCATCTGAAAGGGGCTACCCTGCTCTCGCTTTGCTCGCCACAAAACCCTACCGGCACCACTTTTGACAAAGAAGAATTAACCGCTATTTGCGATCTGGTACTCGAAGAGAATAATAGCAGAGGGCCCGATCAAAAAAAGTTATACGTGATGTTCGATCAGATGTACTGGCATCTCACCTATGGAGATATTCAACATCATAACCCCGTATCGCTGCGACCAGCGATGAAAGACTATACTATTTTTATCGATGCCATCAGTAAGGCCTTTGCCGCCACTGGAGTACGCGTTGGTTGGGCATTGGGTCCTGCACTCGTAATTCAAAAGATGAAGCAGATCATGACCCATATCGGTGCTTGGGCTCCGATGGCCGAGCAAAAGGCATTAGCAGTTTATTTGCATAATAAGCCTGCCATCGAAAAATACCTGCATCACTATAAAAATGAGATCGAAGAAAGACTCAGTACTATATACAACGGGCTTATAGAATTAAAGCAGGCCGGATTACCCGTAGACGCTATCAAACCAGAAGCCGCTATTTACTTGACCGTAAAGATCGATGCCGTTGGCAAAACCACTCCCTCCGGCAAATTACTTTCATCACAGGCCGATGTTACGGCATTCTTGCTCGACGCGGCCGGTTTAGCACTGGTACCCTTTTATGCATTTGGCGCAGCTGCCTCTTCGCCTTGGTACAGAATGAGTATTGGAACTTGTAAAAAAGAGGAGATCGCCGCTATGCTGCAACAGCTTCGAAACGCTTTACAGCCTTTACACTAAGAGCAGCCTTAATTTTTATTAATCACAAAGCGAAAAGACCGCATGGGGCGTTTGGATAACTCCTCTTTAATACGTGCCCGATTATGGGTAATACGATTACGATCTACCAACTCGGTAGCCTGATAAAATCGTTCTTTCATTAATGGTGTAGCCAATAAACGAGCAAGAGCCAACCGCTCCTGCTCTATGGATAGGGCAGATAGGTAAGGAGAAGAGGAAGAACAGAGCAGTACAAAAAAATTATTAGCAGCCATACCTAGATTTATCAGCGAACACGTTGTCCGGGGCAACCACAATTGCGAGAGGCCTTGCTGCTGTAGAAATTACGGCTGCAAGCACTGAGCAGCAACAGCAAAACGGCCAATACAAAGAGGGTGCGGACTAGTTTCATGACCTAAAAATCATGAATTAAAACTACTTTACAAACGTTTTTGTTGCCCAAAGGTTCCGATTTTAGCTTTTTTATTTGACCCAACATGCTGCCTAGCCCTACTCGTCCGCTCGTTGTATTGGTAGCCCCCTTAAACTGGGGGCTGGGGCATGCCACTCGCTGCATTCCCCTTATCCGGACGCTGCAACAACTCGGGTGCGAGGTAATCACGGCATCGGATGGTGTCAGCAGAACCCTGCTTGTAGAAGAGTTTCCCTTGCTTACCCATCTTTCTTCTCCACACACTGCTGTGCGATACAGTCGGTTTAAATGGCTTTTTGGATGGGCTATGTTGCGACTGGTTCCTCGGCTTTGGATACAGCTAAAAAGAGAACAACGTTGGATTAAGAAAACGGTACGCAAGTATCATATCAATGCCATTATCTCCGATAATCGTTACGGACTGTCTCACCCCAAGGTGCCGGGCGTCATCATCACGCATCAATTAGACATTCGCACCGGGTTTGGTCGACAGGCAGACCTTCTAGCGCAGCAATTACTCTACCGCTACATTAACCGATTCCAGGCCGTTTGGGTCCCTGACGTTCCCCAAGAGCCTTCGTTAGCCGGAGCCCTTTCTCATCCGCTAAAAGCACCAGCGAGCCCCCTTTACTACATAGGAATGTTGAACAGGTTGGCCTCTACACCACTGCAAGCAGCTCGTAGCGATGGTCCTATACTCGTGCTACTTTCGGGTCCCGAGCCACAGCGAACGATACTCGAAAAAATAATTCTCGAACAGGTCGCCTCTTTTAGCGAACAACTTATACTTGTTAGAGGATTACCTTCTGCTAGCAGCAACGACGTTGCTAACGAGGGTCCGCAACATACGCCCGCTGCCTCATTGGCCCTTTTATATGGGGTATCGCGCGTAACGCTGTTCGATCACCTGAGTGCAGCCGATCTGCAAAACTTGCTACCCTCCGTAAGCTATATTATTTGTCGAAGTGGCTACACCACACTCATGGAGATGATCCCCCTTCAAAAAAAACTAGTGCTTATTCCCACCCCCGGCCAACCCGAGCAGATCTATCTGGCAGCACATGCCGATCGTCAACAGTATGCGCCGCAATTTTCGCAACATAAATTCTCGATCGCTCAGGCATTGCAGGTGGCCCGCCAATACCCTTATCGTTTTCCTACACATTTTAGCGAAACACCCCTGCAAAGCACCGTATTGCAGTGGATCGATGCCCTAAAAGTCAGTCGCCATAATTCTGCATAAGATTTGCGTTCTTTGCCCTGCAACTTTTTACTTTGCGCGCCACCACTAAAGCACATATTGCCGTTTTACTTACCAATTTTTTCTTTGCTACCAACCTAAGTTTGGTCAAGCATATCTCGCCCGCTATGATTGGCCCATATGGAGTTAATCTGCTTAGAGTAGGCATTACCCTGATTTTATTTTGGCTACTGTGGGTTTTTTCAAAACAAGAAGCGGGCATCGATAAAAAAGATATTCCTCGCTTTGTAGGTTGTGCACTCACCGGTGTAGTCATTAACCAAATGCTTTTTATAAAAGGATTGACCCTTACCTCTACCATTCATGCCGCCTTGCTTATGTTGACCACCCCGCTACTGATTAGTGTGCTGGCACTATGGTGGTTGCGCGAAAAATTTACCTATACCAAATTACTGGGGCTGCTCTTGGGTATCAGCGGAGCCTTGCTGCTGATCTTATCGAGAGATGCCAGTGGTGTTGCGAGTGTACGTGGCGACTTACTTATTTTGATCAATGCCATTTCGTATGCCATTTATTTTATTATGGTAAAACCCCTAACCAGTCGCTATACACCGCTGCATGTAATTAGATGGGTCTTTACATTCGGCTTTATACTGATCGTTCCATTTAGTTGGCAAGATGCTCAACAAGCGGCTTGGCAAAGTGCTACCCTCTCACAATGGGGCGCGCTAGCCTCGGTAGTTATTTGCGGTACATTTTTAACCTACTCATTCAATAGCTACTCATTAAAACATCTGGGAGCCGCCACTACCGGCAGTTATATTTATACGCAACCCATCTTTGCCGCCATTATTGCAGCCCTTTTCTTACAAGAAGGATTTAGCCTCGAAAAAGCGCTGGCCGGCGCCCTCATCTTTGGGGGTGTTTATTTGGGAAGTCGAGGTCGATAAGAAAAGTTCTTTGTACAGGCTCTCTTAATAGCCCCGTACATTTTTGCCTTCCATGTAATTCATAAAGGCCTTGTTGACCACCTTATTGCCACCCGGGGTCGGGTAATCTCCTGTAAAATACCAGTCGCCCAAATTAGAGGGACACGAAAGATGCAAATCTTCGATGGTCTGAAAGATCACCTGTACCGGTATACTAAAAGAAGGGGGTGTAATAAGCTGTGCGATCTTGTCGGCTATTTCGAGCGCCGTAAACTGCTGGTATAAACTTTTGACTACATTTTCTTGATGGAGCTGCCCCGTGGCCTCCAGCGATCGACAACGCTCTAGCATTTGTCCTAAAAAGGATTCTTTTTGTCTTTCTTTCAATAAGGCCACCGCAGCATTAAAAGCAATAAAGTCGCCCATCTTACTCATATCGATCCCATAACAATCGGGATAACGTATCTGCGGCGAAGAAGAAACAACAATAATCTTTTTAGGAGATAAACGACCGAGCATAGTAATAATGCTCTCCTTTAAGGTTGTGCCCCGCACAATAGAATCGTCGATCACAACTAGCGTGTCTTCATTAGCCCTTACCGTGCCGTAGGTAATATCGTAGACGTGCTGCACCATTTCATTGCGACTTACATCTTCTGTAATAAAGGTGCGCATCTTGACATCCTTTATAGCAATCTTCTCAATGCGAATACGACGATTGATCATCTCGCTTAGCTTCTCTTCATCAAAATCCTTATTCCAGCTAAGAATGCGCTCTACCTTAATACGATTTAAATAATCTTCCATTCCTTTGAGCATTCCATAAAAAGCCGTTTCGGCCGTATTGGGGATAAAGGAGAAGATCGTATTTCTCAGATCGTGGTCAATAGCTTTGAGCACCGGCTCACTCAGCTGATAACCTAACTTATTACGTTCGCGGTAGATCTTTTCATCACTCCCTCGCGAAAAATATATGCGTTCAAAACTACAGGCCTTACGCTCTTTGGCAGGTACCAGTTGTTCAAGTTCTATGCTACCGTCTTCATGCACGATCAATCCCTGGCCGGGCATTAATTCCTTTACTTCGTTTTCGGGAACATTAAAAGCAGTGCGAATGGCGGCACGCTCCGAAGCGGCCACTACCACTTCGTCATTAACATAATAGTAGGCCGGACGAATACCATGCGGATCTCTAAAGACAAATCCTATTCCATTACCCGTAACGCCCCCCACATGAAAGCCCCCGTCGAGCAGCGGAATTGTTTTGCGGAGTACGTTGGCTATATTTAATTTTTCGGGGCTGCTCTCATCTTCTTTTCTCAGCAGCGAAGACATGAGTTCAATAAGGGCCGCCAGATCGCTGAAGCGAACCTCTTCGTCTGGATTTTTGCCAATGTGAGCATAGAGCTCATCGGCATTCACAATATTAAAGTTTCCAGCTAACGCTATGTTGCGGGCCGGAATCACATCTCGATTAATAAAAGGATGACAATACTCTACTTTATTCTTGCCCTGTGTTCCATAGCGAAGATGGCCCAGCAAGATCTCGCCCACAAAATTAAGATTGCCCTTCATAAGCCCAGGATGTTTTCGTACATCTGGATTATACTTTTCGAACTCCTTAATTTCTTGACCGATACGTTGAAAAATATCGGCGATCGCCTGTTGCGCATTACTGCGCATCCGGTTCATGAAAGGATAACCCGGCTCTGTATGTAGTTTAACAGCTACCACACCCGCACCATCTTGGCCACGGTTGTGCTGCTTCTCCATTAAAAGATAGAGTTTGTTGAGCCCCCATAGCACGGTGCCATACTGTTGCTGATAATAAGAAAATGGCTTGCGCAAGCGGACAAAAGCTAATCCGCATTCATGTTTAATAGGGTCGCTCATAAGCTATCAGTTGACCGACATATACTTTTTTAGCAGAGGGCACTCCTCGCCCGTAGCCGGATCGATCATTACATAATAGGTGGCCAGACGAGACTGGATCCACTTTTCCATCACCTTGGCTTTTTTCTCTTCTAACGCGTACTGAGAAATCTTGCTATAATCATCCTTTAGATTCATTCGATGGGGCGTAGATCTCGACTTAAGGTGAACGATACGTACTCCCTTTTTGCCTTGTTCATTTTCAAAAGCAGTAGGCATCGAATAATCGCCGGGTTGCATTTTAGCCAGCATATTAACCATATCACGATCGAGTTGATCGATAGTTACAAACGTAGAACCATCGCGGCCGGTAATATAGGGGCCGGTGTATTTGGCATTTTCGTCGTCGCTGTATTTAGTGGCGGCCTCGTTAAATGTAAGAGTTGCTGCCATTACTTTAGAACGGACCGAATCGAGTTTGCGCTTGGCCTGGTCAATCTCATCTTGTGTTACCGGCGGAATGCGTAAGATATGACGCACTATGGCATCGTCTCCGTTACGCTGTACCATCTGTATAATATGGAATCCAAATTTCGATTTAACAGGAGGCGAGATCTCGCCTTCTTTTAAGCGGAATGCCGTAGATAAAAAGACAGGATCCCACGATTTCTCAGCACGGTTTAGTTGATACTGACCGCCTCGGTCCTTACTACCCGGATCTTCCGAATAACGCTTGGCCAATTGCTCGAAGGTAGCCAGCTTTAGTTCGATCTGACGGCGATAATTGTTCATCTCTCCAACAATGTATTGCTCTAGATCGCGAGAGGCCTTTGGATATAAGATAATCTGTCCGATCTCTAATTCCGACTCGTAAAAAGGTAAACTATCCTTGGGGATCTTATCGTACCAAGCCTTAACCTCTACAGGGGTAATGCGCACATTCTCTACGATCTTACGTTGCATGGCACCCGCCAGTTTTTGTTCGCGTACCGACTCACGGGCATCATCTTTGATCTGGTAGATGGTCTTACCGGCAATTTCTTCGACCGCCTCTTGACTACCGAATTGATTAATGTAAGTACGAATACGATTATCGAGATCGGCCTCGACCTCATCCTCGGTAACAGGTAAGGAGTCCTTTTGAGCCTGCAGCATCATCATCTTAGAGACCACGGCTTGTTCCATGATCAGACACTCGGCATTGTCAGGAACTGTTTCGCCTCTGCGGGCAATATCGGCCACCGAGTTCTTGATATCGGAGAGAAGGATAATACGATCTCCTACCACCCCAGCAATCTTATCGGCTACCACTTTTTTAGGTTGCGCCTGTGCGGCTAAGGAGAGCAACACACTGCAAAAAAAACTAATTGCGATTTGACACCTATACATAATCTCAAATGTAAGTGACCTCCTTATTTGTAGCAGAAGGCCACCGGGGGTTTAACAAAAGCTTAGAGCGTTCGTTTTACTTCTTCTATTTCGTAGGCCTCTACCACATCGCCTACTTTAATGTCGCTAAAGTTCTTGATGGTAAGACCGCACTCCATTCCGTTGAGTACCTCTTTGGCATCATCCTTAAAGCGCTTGAGCGATCCCAATTCTGCGACCACTCCTTCGGCCGTGGGATAGACCACGATACCATCGCGGATCAGGCGAATCTTTGAATCACGCTTGATCTTTCCGTCGCGTACAAAGCAACCTGCCACTGTAGCCTTATCGAACTTGAACACCTCTCTGATCTCCACATTGGCCACGATCTTCTCTTGTGTCTTGGGTTCGAGCATTCCCTCCATGGCATTCTTGACTTCTTCGATCGCATTGTAAATGATCGAATACATCTTGATCTCGATACCAGCGTTTTCGGCCAGCTTCGATGCTTGCAGTGAGGGGCGTACATTAAACGCGATCACAATTGCATCAGAGGCTTCTGCCAGCACAATATCACTCTCGTTAATCTGTCCTACTCCTTTATGAATTACATTGACCAGGATCTCTTCGGTAGAAAGTTTTTGCAATGAGTCACTCAAGGCCTCGACCGATCCATCCACGTCACCTTTAATTATAACGTTAAGCTCCTTAAAGCTGCCGAGTGCCAGACGACGACCAATCTCGTCGAGGGTGATATGCTTTTTGGTACGTATACCTTGTTCGCGCAAGATCTGGGCACGACGATTTGCAACCTCTTTGGCTTCTGATTCGTCTTCGTATACCTTGAATTTTTCTCCGGCCTGGGGAGCACCATTCAATCCTAAGATAACAGCCGGTGCAGAAGGACCCGCTTTGGTCTCTTTTTTATTGCGCTCATTGAACATGGCCTTTACACGACCATAGAACTGACCACTGACTACCAGATCTCCGGGTTCGAGCGTACCGTTCTCTACCAGTAAGGTAGCCACAAAGCCACGTCCCTTATCGAGTGAGGCTTCGATAATGGTACCCGATGCTTCGCGATCGGGATTGGCCTTAAGATCGAGCATCTCGGCCTCGAGCAATATCTTCTCTAACAGCTTATCGACATTCAATCCTTTTTTAGCCGATAACTCTTGGCTTTGGAATTTACCACCCCATTCTTCGACAAGCAGATTCATTTGCGAAAGCTGCTCGTAGATCTTTTGGCTATTGGCACCGTCTTTGTCGATCTTGTTAATGGCAAATATCATGGGTACACCGGCCGCCTGTGCGTGGCTGATTGCCTCACGCGTCTGTGGCATCACCGCATCGTCCGCTGCAATAACAATCACCGCAATATCAGTCACCTTGGCTCCACGAGCACGCATAGCCGTAAAGGCCTCGTGACCGGGCGTATCCAAAAACGTGATCTCTCTTCCATTGGGGATCGCCACGCGATACGCACCAATGTGCTGGGTAATACCTCCGGCCTCACCTGCTACTACATTGGCACTGCGAATGTGGTCTAGTAGCGAGGTCTTACCATGGTCTACGTGACCCATGATGGTAACGATCGGAGAGCGAGGTTGCAGATCTTCATCGTCATCTTCGTCATCGCCATCCGTTTCCATCTCCATCTGCTTCTCCATATCAATAAACTCTACAATAAATCCAAATTCACTGGCTACCAGCTCGATTACTTCGGCATCTAATCGCTGATTGATCGACACCATGATGCCCAGACTCATACACTTGCTAATCACATCAGCAAAGCTTACATCCATAAGACTGGCTAATTCGCTAACACTGATAAACTCAGTTAGCTGCAGCTTGTTGTCATCGACCGCTTCGCCCATGGCCTCGGCCATTTCTTGACGTTTCTCACGACGCAGTTTAGCTTTAACGCCTTTTCCTTTTCCGGTTCCACCACCACTTAACTTGGCTTGCGTTTCTTGAATCTTGCGCTGAATTTCTTTTTCATCGATCAGTTTATCCTCGCGCTTGGCACCACGAGGTTGCGGCCTAGCACCGCCTCTTCCACGATTAAACCCACCACCGGTTCTGCCATCTTGATCTTTATTGATAAAGATCTCGCGGTGAGTAGTATCTTTTTTGGCGATCGGAATCCGTTTACGCGGTTTCTTTTCGTCTCGTACCGGACGAGTCTCGCTGTCGGTAGGCAGATCAATCTTACCCAAGATCTTGGGACCCGATAATTTTTCGACCTCAATATTTTCAATAACAGGAGGAGCTTCTTCTGCAGGCGCTGCTTCGGCTGCGGGAGCCGGCACTTCCTGTGGAGTTGCTTTTTCTTTTTTTGACTTAGCAGGCTTTACTTCTTCGGCCGCTTCTTCTTTTTTAGCCTTTGCACCTCTCTTTGGACGGGTTGATGAATCGATGGCATCCAAATCGATCTTTGTTACCACCTTTGGCCCTTCAAGTTCGGGCGCCTCTGCTTTTACCACAGCTTCGGGAGCTGCGGGTGTTGTCTGTGCAGGGGTCTCTGCAGGTTCTTCTTTCTTCTTTGATGCTTTACCAGCAGAAGGTTTATCGGCCGCTTTAAAGGTAATCTCTTCGTCCTCTTTCTTTTTGCGAGCCTCGCCCTGAGCAGACTTAGGAAGTTCGAGCTGGTCACTCTTCATCTTGGCGACCTTATCGCTCTGAAACTCCTGCTGCAGTGAGCGGTACATGTCTTCCGTTAATTTAGACGTCGGCTTTAGTTCGTCTTTGGGGAAGCCCTTTGCAACTAAAAAGGCAATAAGGGTATCCTGACCAATGTTGAACTCTTTGGCCGCTGCCAGTAATCGGGGAAGTTTTAATTCTGCCATTCCAATCGGTTGTTTCGTTTGTGTGACCCCTTTTTTGGAGATCGTTTATTCCTTTTCAAATTCTGTCTTCAGCACTTTTCTGAGATCGTTGATGGTCTCTTTTTCGAGATCGGTACGACGCTCTAATTCATCGGCGGTAAGATTCAACACACTGCGAGCCGTATCACAACCCACACGCTTAAGCTCATCAATTACCCATCCGTCGATCTCGTCACTAAATTCTTCGAGGTCGATATCAAATTCTTCTTCGTCACCTTCGTTATCGCGATATACGTCTAGTTCGTACCCGGTAAGTTCAGAGGCCAGCTTAATGTTGACCCCGCGACGACCGATCGCCAACGACACCTGATCGGGAGCCAAATACACATTGGCATGTTTACCCTCGGTATCTAATTCCATACTCGTAATACGAGCGGGTGTAAGTGAACGCTGAATCAGTAACTGCGTATTCGCTGTATAATTGATAACATCGATATTCTCATTCTTAAGTTCGCGCACGATACCATGAATACGACTTCCTTTCATACCCACACAGGCACCCACCGGATCGATACGATCGTCGTACGATTCTACAGCTACTTTAGCCCGCTCTCCCGGATCGCGTACGATCTTTTTTATCACGATTAGGCCATCGAAGATCTCGGGCACCTCTATCTCCAGCAACTTGGCCAGAAATTCAGGAGCCGTACGAGATAAGATAATGACAGGATTATTATTCTTCATATCGACGCGTCTGATCACCGCGCGAATACTCTCGCCTTTCTTAAAATAATCT
Source organism: Chitinophagaceae bacterium (assembly GCA_947458335.1). Classification (GTDB taxonomy): domain Bacteria; phylum Bacteroidota; class Bacteroidia; order Chitinophagales; family Chitinophagaceae; genus JJ008. The sequence goes on from CANGYW010000006.1 coordinate 30,305, forward strand.
TGCGGAATCTGCTCGCTCTTGGGGAGGATCAGTTCATTGCCTTCTTCGTCGAGCAATAAGATCTCTTTTTTCCAGACCTGGTATACTTCGGCGCTAATAATATCGCCTACACGATCACCGTATTTTTTAGCCAATGCATTTTTCTTTAGATCGCTAATGCGGCTAGCCAGGGTTTGTTTAGCGGCTAAAATGGCACGACGACCGAAATCGAGCAAGTCGATTTCTTCGTAGAGTTCTTCGCCCACTTCGAAGTCGGGTTCAATCTTGGCCGCTTCGCTGTAACCCACCTGCGCCAACGGATCTTCTACCTCGCCGTCTTCAACGATCATCCGGCGACGAATGATCTCAAGGTCACCCTTTTCGGCATTAACGATAACGTCGAAGTTTTCGTCGCTTCCGTATTTTTTTCTGAGCAAGGTCTTAAATACATCTTCTACCACTTTCATCATGGTAGGCCGGTCAATGTTTTCCGCGTCTTTGAAGTCCTGGAAAGCATCAATTAAGTTAATACTGGACATAAGGCAAATTTTTGATCCGTTTCTGTTTTAAAATTTAATTTGAATTTTTGTCGCTTTTATTTCCGAGAAGGGGATCACATGGGTATGTGTCTCCATCTTTTTTCCTTTTCCTTTTGTTTCTGTCAACTCAATCTGTGTATCACCCACCACCTGCAGCACCCCTTCTTTTTTGGCTCCATCCACTAAGATCACTTCGACCGGCCGACCCATGTTTTTAACGTATTGGCGGTGCAGTTTTAGCGGCTCATCAAGTCCGGGCGAAGAGAGCTCCAGCGAAAAATCACCATTTGGAAACACCCCCTCTTCTTCGAGCTGACGGTAGAGCTTTCTGTTATATGAAACTAATTTATCAACACTAACTCCTTGATCTCCATCAATATAAATCTTAACATTGTTGGTCGGCTTTATCCGCACCTCTACCACAAAAAGGTCTCTTTCGGCCCCGATCAGGGCGGCCGCACGCTCTTGTAGGTTGGTTATCAATGCTATCTGATCCATAGGTAAAAAGAAGAAGGGAACGATTTCGTTCCCTTCCTACTTCGATACAGGTACAAAAGTAAGCTAATCGGGCCTTTTTGCCAAAAGAAAATTGAACCCCCTATTTGACCCTTTCAAAGAGCAACTCGGGCTCGTTGGTAGTAATAAAGTCGAAACCCTGCTCTAAAAACCAGTCCAACAAGGCCATGTCGTTTACCGTCCATGCGTTTAAGACCAGCTTTAGCCGCTTGGCCTGAGCGATCCAATCGGGATTTTTTTGAAAGACCGAAAAATTATAGTCAATCCCGTCTATACCATCTTTTGCGACCTGTTCTGGCGAGCGGTCTCCGTTCAAGTAATGTGCTTTGGCCTTTTTCTGACGTTGCTTTAAAACGAGCAGCTGGTCATAATCGAAGCTGATATACTCGGTGTAGGCTTCTACTCCCGCCTCTTGCACAGCACGGAGTACCGACTGGGCTATGAGATCACGTCGTTCGGTAGTCTTAGTGTCGGAGGGTTTTATTTCTAGAATCAAACGAGTAGTTGGCTTGTCTTGTTGCCCCGCTTTTAAATACGAAGACAAAGTCGGCAATACCTCTCCATTAGGTAGTGGCTGCGCAGCCAGCACTGCATAGGGAGTGGCTTCGATTAGCATACCTTGGTAATGCGCATCATGATTGACCACCAATATGCTGTCGGCCGTCATGCGCACATCAAATTCTGAACCCGCACAATTAAGCCGAATGGCCTCACGCAGCGAAGCGATGGAGTTTTCGGGGAATCCGTTTTTCTTAAAGGCCCCACGGTGCGCAATAACAGGATTAGGCATAAACGTAAGTTGACTTCGTTTGATAGTGTAAGAGCTGCGTGAATTGTTCATTTCGTCGATCAGCTCAAGCTCAATAACCGGATCGATATCCCAACGTATCGTTATCAATCCGATATTATTTTCCATAATCGGGCCTTCGATGCGGTTACGATTGGGGGTGGCAAAATCCCATACCGAAGTAATGCCACTCGAAGTAATATCGTAGAGCGGATACATACCCGGTGAACGCAGCCGCGAGATCTCTCCATAGTGTACATCGCCTGTTAAAAAAAGGACCCCCTCCGCCCGGGTATCACGAATCAAGCGACAGAGCCGTTCTTGCTCGTGAGGATAATTGGCCCAGGCTTCGTACCCGTTGAACTCAATGCCAAACTGCGATCCGCTACAAATAAGCCGTAGATCGGCCGGTTGTCGCAGCTGCTCCTCAAGCCATTGCCATTGCTGTTCTCCCAACAACGTACTGTCTTTGTTGGTGTGTGGCTTATAATCGAGCGGATAAAAATATTTTTTTCGGGGTAATACCGCCGTTGAGTCATAGAGCAAAACGTTTTCGCGAAACGTACGATTATCAAGTAAAATAATCTGCACCCTTCGATCGCCCACCTGTAAGTACTCGACGTGATAAATTCCTGGGTGCTTTCTTCTTTCGCTTTGTATCGGTTCTTTAAAAAAATCGAGAAAGATGTTTTTTGATTCTTCTTTATAAGGATAATGCCGGCCCGCATCGTTGCGCCCAAAATCATGATCGTCCCAGATGGCTAGCAGTTGGGTGGCCGCGGCCAGCTGCTTAAACTCCGGCTTGGCTCCCCAGCGTTGGTACTTAGCCCGCAGCGTATCCATGTTATCGGTATCACCATATATATTGTCGCCCAAAAAAATAAAGCGATCTGGATTATAACCGGCCGCCAGCTTAAGCAGCGGCTGCGGACGGTCTTGATGAGCACAAGAACCAAAGGCAATACGGGTAATTTGTGCTGTGGCAGATAAAACAAGCATCAATATTAGCATTGCCCAGAGCCCTACCCGTACTATAATCTGCTTGACCATACATTTAATACTATTTGTTAAAGATAAGCAGCCAGGTAATGACCCCCTCTTTAGGTATGTTGGCTTTTAGTTACTTTTGCCCCCTCGGACCCTTAGCTCAGACGGTTAGAGCATCTGACTCATAATCAGAGGGTCGTTGGTTCGATCCCAACAGGGTCCACAACTATACTTATGAAGAAGCTTATTTATGTATCGCTTTCGCTGCTGTTATGCACAGCCGCTGTTGCACAAGAGAAGTCCAGTTCGTCTAAACCAAAGATCGATCTATCGGGTCGACCCGGTGATCACCTAATGATGCAGTTCGGCTATGCCCAATGGATCGGCGTTCCCGACACTATTGCCATGGGAGGATTCTCTAAGACCTTCAACATTTATTTGATGATGGATTTTCCCTTTAAGAATAATCCCAAACTAAGCGTTGGTATTGGCGCCGGTCTTGGTTCTGACCATATTATGTTCTCTAAGATCAACATCGGTCTAAAGGATGGCGGTAATAAACTTCCTTTTACTAACGTGCGCGATACCAATCATTTTAAAAAGACCAAGCTGGCTACCAACTATGTTGAGGCCCCCATTGAACTCCGTTACAGCGCCCAGCCTGCCACCGGAAAAGGCCTGAAAGTAGCACTGGGTATTAAAGTAGGCCAATTGATAAATGTGCATACACGTAGTGCCAAATTGCAAAACCGTAACGAGAACCTCATCAACGACTACGTGGTAAAAGAATCGAGCTCTCGTTTTATTAATGGTACCCGATTATCAGGCACCTTACGCGTAGGGGTCGGACGCTTTACCCTATTTTCGAGTTATCAGCTAACCCCCGTTATCCGCGATGGATTCGGCCCCGCCGTTCGAACGCTCTCTACCGGTATAGCCATTAGTGGTCTTTGAGGACCTTGCGCCCATGATCGATAAGCGGAATAAAATTGAGAACGAAGAACGGGCCGTGCTAATCGGACTGATCCAAAAAGATCAAACCGAAACTCAGGTACAGGAATATCTCGATGAGTTGGCCTTTTTAGCCACCACCGCTGGTGCCGTAGCCGTAAAGACCTTTACCCAAAAACTGCCCCACCCCGACAGCAGAACCTTTATTGGTAAAGGAAAGCTCGAAGAGATCAAACAATACATAGCCGGAAAGAATATTCGCATTGCCATCTTTGATGATGAACTGAGTGGTGCCCAGATCAATAATATCGAAAAGGCCCTCGAGGTAAAGACCATCGACCGAAGCGACCTGATCCTCGACATCTTTGCCCGTCGTGCCAAGACCGCGCAAGCCAAGGCACAAGTAGAGCTCGCCCAATACCAATATATATTACCGCGTCTTCGCGGTATGTGGAAGCACCTCGAAAGACTAGGAGGAGGCATTGGTACCCGCGGCCCCGGTGAGACCGAGATCGAGACCGACCGACGCATTGTGCGCGACAAGATCTCGCTGCTGCGCAAACGACTGGCCGAGATCGACAAACAAGCGTTTACGCAGCGAAAGGAACGCGGTGAATTTATTCGGGTGGCCCTGGTCGGTTACACTAATGTGGGCAAGTCGACACTCATGAATCTGCTTAGTAAACGAGACGTATTTGCCGAGAACAAACTCTTTGCCACCCTCGATACCACCACTAGTAAGGTCGTTTACGATAACACGCCGTTTTTATTAAGTGATACGGTAGGATTTATCAGAAAGCTGCCCCACCATCTGGTAGAAAGTTTTAAAAGTACGCTCGACGAAGTGCGCGAAGCTGATATCTTATTGCATGTGGTCGATATATCTCATCCGAAATACGAAGAACAGATGGCCGTGGTCAACCAAACGCTGGCCGAACTGGGAGCTCTCGATAAACCCATGATCACATTATTTAATAAAATGGATCGCTACGAGACCTTGACCTTCGATGAATGGCTCGAGGCCAGTACCAAGCAAGAGATACTCAACGATCTGTACCAGCGCTGGCAAGAGGAAACCGGTGGACGTGCCGTGTTTATTTCGGCGACCGCCAAACAAAATATCGATCAGCTTCGTAAGACCATTTTGCAACAGGTCAGGTCGAGTTACCGGATTCGCTATCCATATAAGACCAATTTCTTTTACGGGGAATAACTTTTTCTATGGCCGATCAGTTTATCGAATGGATCAAGGTGGCTGATTTTACAAATGCGCTGGCCTTTAATGCGGAACAAATTGCGGTGGTAACTGCGAGAGGTCAATCTTATTGTATAGGCCGCTATCGAGAACAACTACTAGGATTTGCCTATCGGTGTCCGCATGCCGCCGTTCCCTTGTCTGATGGCTATATTGATAGTCGCGGCAACATTGTTTGTCCTTTACACGCTTATAAGTTCAGCTTACTGAATGGCCGCAACGTAAGTGGCGAAGGGTATTTTTTAAAAACCTGGCCCGTAGAGTGCCGACCCGATGGGGTGTATTTGGGATTGCCCGCCGCTACCCCTGACAATTCAAACGTAGCAGCCCCCTGCCACTGAGGCTTCTTTCAAAAAAATGACCTTTACGCTCGCCCACAACCGCCAAAATCCCTATTTTTGCCCCCCGCTTTTGGCAGCCCGCTGCCCCAAGCGGACCGCTTCCGGTAACGGCAGCATACTCCT
>CANGYW010000007.1 GCA_947458335.1 Chitinophagaceae bacterium
AGAAGTAGCGGAGGGAGAGTACGCCAACTTGGCGATCATCACCCACTCGCATGCTGAGTTCGTTATCGACTTTGTGAATGTGATGCCAGGAACCCCTAAGAGCCGGGTCAAGTCTCGAATTATCTTAACGCCTCAACATGCCAAGCGATTGATGCGTGCCCTAACCGAGAATATACAGAAGTACGAGTCGGTCAATGGCCCGATTAAAGACCTGGAGGAGATACAGCTTCCGCTCAATTTTGGAGGCCCTACCGCACAGGCCTAAGTCCACAAGTGGAGCAAGGGTATGTCTGCCATTGATAAATACCTGCCTTGCTTACCCTAGCATGAGCGGTGCAGATACCAAGAATATAGCTTCACCTGCATGCCCTCACTTTCTTACTGTCAGATGAGGCCTTCGTCCGCAAAGCTATAATAACCCTGCTCACTTACGATCACATGGTCTAGCATATGGATGTCTAGCAATTGGGCGGCCTCTTTTAGTCGCAGCGTGAGTTGCTCGTCTGCCCGGCTTGGTTGCAGATTTCCGGAGGGGTGATTATGGCAGACGATGATACTAACCGCATTTTGTTCCAAGGCTTTTTTTAGAATGATCCGCGGGTCGGCCACTGTTCCGGTAATACCCCCTTCACTCACGATCTCGAAGTGATTAATGCGGTTGGCTCTGTTTAGGTATAGCACACCGAATACCTCTTGTTGTCTGTCTTGCAAACTAACCTGTAAAAATCGGGCTATGTCGCTGCTCTTGGATACCTGCGTTTTTTCTAGGGGCGGCCCTGCATGGCGGCGACGTCCTAGCTCGAGGGCTGCCATTATCTGTGCGGCACGGGCCTTTCCTATGCCGTTGATCCGAGCCATCTGTAAGGGATGCATGCGGGCCAGCTCAGCTAAATTATGCTTGGCAAGGCGGAGTAACTCCAGTGCTAACTCAGCCGCGCTGCGCTTTCTGTTACCGCATTGGAGCAAAATAGCCAGCAGCTCAGCATCACTCAGCTGCTCGCAACCCCATCGGTAAAGTTTTTCTCGGGGACGATCTTCGGGCGGCAACGTAGAGGGTCTTTCGGGCTTTATCATTTTATAAGTATAACCAGTCGATCCTATTTGCGCAAGGGTAGCGTGAGATTTATTTGCAGCTCTCATCGGTATTGTGTGGGGCTATCAATATCTTCGCACCACTAGTTTATCCTCTGCTATGCAACACGCCAAAATCTTTGCCGGAACCGGCTCTCAGCAGCTGGCCGAACAAATCTGTAAACGTTACGGAACCCAGCTTGGAAAGGTCAATATTCAGCGATTCAGCGACGGAGAGATCTGTCCGGTTTTTCTAGAAAGTGTACGGGGAGATTATGTTTTTTTGGTACAAAGCACTTATGCCCCGACCGACAATTTAATGGAGCTGCTCCTGATGATCGACGCTGCCCGCAGAGCCTCTGCCTATAAGGTTATCGCTGTTATGCCCTACTATGGGTATGCACGTCAAGATCGTAAGGACAAGCCTCGCGTCGCTATTGGCAGTAAGTTGGTAGCCAATATGTTAGTAGCTGCTGGTGCCGATCGGGTTATCACCATGGACCTTCACGCTCCTCAGATACAGGGGTATTTTGACATTCCGGTGGACCACCTCGACAGCCACGCTGTTTTTATCCCCTATATCGAGAGTTTAAAGCTGGAAAATCTTACCTTTGCGGCCCCCGACGTGGGAGCTACCAACCGGATTCGGGAGATCGCCAGTTATTTCAATGCCGAAATGGTGATCTGCGACAAACACCGGAAGCGGGCTAACGAAATAGCCAGCATGGTAGTGATCGGGGATGTTACGAACCGTGATGTGTTGTTGATTGATGATATCTGCGACACGGGTGGAACCCTCGCCAAAAGCGCGGGACTGCTCAAAGAGAAAGGCGCACGTTCCGTAAGGGCTCTTATAACGCATCCGGTGTTGAGCGGTAAGGCCTACGAGAATATCGAAAATAGTGTGCTCGAAGAACTAGTGGTTTGTGATACGATCCCGGTTAAGGCAGTGAGTGGAAAGATAAAAGTGTTGAGTGTGGCCGAACTTTTTGCAGTGGCCATTCGAAACGCTTTTGAGAACAAGAGCATTACCAGCCTCTTTGTTCACTCGCAGCTAAAGAACAAGTGAACCAATTAAACAAAATAGCATGAACACAATTACAATCGAAGGACAACTGAGGACCGGATTTGGCAAAACAGCCACCCGTCAACTCCGCTCTCAGGAAATGGTGCCTGGTGTAATTTACGGGGGTGCACAGGAGATTAATTTTTACGCTCCTGCTGCGGCTTTCAAAAATTTAGTCTACACACCAAGTTTCCAGATCGCCGAAGTAAAGATCGACGGCAAAACGTACAACACCATCCTTAAAGACCTTCAGTTCGACAAAGTGAACGATCTGTTGACGCATGTTGATCTGTTGGAGCTGGTCGAGGATAAAAAAGTGATCGCCAACATCCCGCTTAAATTCGTGGGCGCCTCCAAGGGTGTCAAGGATGGCGGTAAGCTCATCACCAAAATGAAATCTCTTAAGGTAAAGACCTATCCCAAGCATTTACGTGAGCAGATCGAGGTGAGCATCGACAATCTTGAATTGAACGGTAATATCCGCGTGGAGGATGTTAAGATCGCTGAATACGAGATCTTGAACTCTCCCCGTATTCCTATCGCTTCGGTGGTATTGACCCGTCAGCTTAAGCAAGAAGAGGCCACTGCTCCTGCTGCTGGTGCCGCTCCTGCCGCTGCTGCTGCGCCTGCCGCTGCCGCCGCTGCCAAGAAATAATTCAACGTAAGTCTGAACTTCTTTTGCAAAACCCGCATCTGTTGATGCGGGTTTTTTATTGGCGAAGACCGATATTTGAGCCTCGAATCAACATGAAAATACTGCTGGCCGGACTTGGTAATGTGGGCGATGAATATGCGCATACCCGACACAACATCGGATTTGATGTGGTGGGAGCCTTTGTGCAGCGACATGGGGGGCAATTTCGGGTAGACCGTTTGGCCTATGTGGCCGAAGTAAAATGGAAGGGCAAGCAGTTTGTTTGTGTCTGCCCCACCACGTATATGAACCTGAGCGGTAAAGCCATCAAATACTGGTTAGATAAGGAGAAACTCGATGTGACCTCCTTGCTGGTGGTAGTAGACGATCTGGCACTTCCGCTCGATAAGATTCGCTTAAAGCCCGGTGGCAGCGATGCTGGTCATAATGGTTTAAAAAGCATCCAGGACTGTTTAGGAACTATTCAATATCCTAAACTTCGTTTCGGCATTGGCAGCGATTTTCCCAAGGGAAAGCAAGCCGATTTTGTATTATCTCGCTGGAAGAGTAGCGAAGAAAAGCAAGTTGCTGCGAAGATCGCTCATTGCGTGGATGCCATCGAAGTATTTGCCACACAAGGTCTCGAAGCAGCTATGAATTTGTATAATCAAAAGAGTTTTACCTGAATAATATCCTATGAAGATCGTTTGCGTTGGAAGAAATTATGTGGCCCATGCCCGCGAGTTGGGAAATGAGGTGCCCACCGATCCTGTTATTTTTATTAAGCCGGAGACGTCGCTACTGCCCAACGGCAGCTCTTTTTCTATTCCACAATTCTCAAATGAGATACACTACGAGTGCGAATTAGTTCTTCGTATTGCTAAAAGAGCACAGGCGATTGCGAAGAAAGATGCAGCCAGTTATTATGATGCCATCACCGCCGGCATTGATTTTACGGCCCGCGATCTGCAGCAGCAGTTAAAAGAAAAAGGATTGCCCTGGGAAAAAGCAAAGGCCTTCGATGGTGCTGCCGTACTAGGTGTATGGATGTCTGCCGATCGTTTTCGCAACAAACGCGATATCCATTTTTGTCTGTACAAGAACAAGGCCATCGTACAGCAGGCCAGTACTTCGCAAATGATCTTTGATTTCGATATGCTGCTTTCGCACATCAGTCAGTACTTTACACTCGAGCCAGGCGATTTGGTCTTTACGGGAACGCCCGCCGGGGTAGGCCCTGTTGAGCCGGGCGATGTGCTCGAAGGATTTGTCGAAGATGATTCTGCTTTTGAATTATCCATCCAGTAGGAACCTTCAACATGCGTTTATCCAATTCTTTACTATCGGCCTACGAGTTCATGTGTCAGGCTGCAGCCATGGCTGAGACCTACGAAGCCAACCGCACTATCTGTAAATATGTACACTCTACTTCGCGCGGACATGAAGCCATTCAATTGGCTGCTGCTTTTTGTTTACAACCGCACGATTTTGTAAGTCCTTATTACCGCGATGAGAGCTTGCTATTGGGGTTAGGTTTTACTCCATATGAATTGATGTTGCAATTACTAGCTAAGGGCGAGGATATTTTTTCCGGAGGAAGAGAGTACTACTCGCATCCCAGTTATCGTGGATCAGACAAGCCTACTATTATACATCAATCCAGTGCCACCGGTATGCAGGTGATTCCGACTACCGGTATTGCGCAAGCCATCCATTATTGGGAAACGCTGCAACAAAAGGATCCTACTGTTGTCAAAGAAAAAGCTCCTGCATGCATGAAGGCAGCCTCACCGCCCATCGTTATTTGTTCGATGGGGGATGCCAGTGTTACAGAAGGAGAGGTGAGCGAGGCCTTTCAATTTGCAGTGCTCAAACAACTACCCATCATCTATTTGGTCCAGGATAATAATTGGGGCATTAGTGTAACGGCACCCGAGGCTAGGGCTATGAATGCGTTCGAATATGCGGCCGGCTTTAAGGGTATGGGAAGAGTACAAGTAGATGGATCCGATTTTGAGGCCTCGTTATCGGTGCTAAAAGAAGTGACGGCAGCTGTTCGTCAGCAACGAAAACCTTATTTGATACATGCGCAAGTGCCCTTGTTGGGTCATCATACCAGTGGGGTGCGCCGCGAATTCTACAGAGACGATCAAGAATATAATTCGCATCTGTTGCACGATCCGCGTCCCAAATTGCGGCAGCGGCTGCTTAGTGAGGGTATTTCGGAAGAGGAGTTACTGTCGATCGAAAAAAGAGCCTCTCAAACAGTGGCAGATGATTTTAGCCGGGCCACTGTGGCTGCGGCACCATCGCTAGATACAGTTACTGATCACGTTTTCGCCCCCACACCAATCATCGAAGAGAAAGGACAGCGAGCACCGTTGGGTGCTCCTAAGATTATGATGGTAGATGCGGCCCTTTTTGCCATCAAGGAGATCATGCAAAAGCATCCGGAAGCGTTGCTATATGGACAAGATGTAGGCAAACGGCTAGGGGGTGTCTTTAGAGAAGCAGCTACATTGGCCGAGGTCTTTGGAGAGCATCGTGTATTTAACACGGCCATTCAAGAGGCCTATGTCGTAGGATCTACTGCCGGAATGTCTGCAGCTGGTTTGCGGCCCATCGTAGAGGTGCAATTCGCAGATTATATTTACCCCGGATTTAATCAACTAGTGACGGAATTATCCAAGAGCTGTTATCTGAGCCGGGGAAAATTTCCGGTTTCAATGGTTCTTCGAGTGCCCACGGGTGCTTACGGCGGGGGTGGTCCTTATCACAGTGGATCGGTAGAGAGTACCTTGCTCTCCATTAAAGGGATCAAGGTGGTGTATCCATCTACTGCCGCCGATATGAAGGGGTTGATGAAGGCTGCTTATTATGATCCCAATCCGGTTGTAATGCTGGAGCATAAAGGATTGTACTGGAGTAAAGTGCCAGGTACCGAAGAGGCACGCACTCCTGAACCTGACGCAGATTATATAATTCCGCTGGGTAAAGGACGCCAGGTGCAAATGGCGAGTGATGCAACGATCGCATCGGGGGAGTCTGCTGTCGTTATCACCTATGGTATGGGGGTGTATTGGGCCAAAGAGGCCAGCCGTACGATGCCCGGTCAAATAGAGATCATCGACTTGCGCACGTTGTTTCCGCTCGATGAGGAGTTGATCTTTCAGCGCGTTCGCATTCACGGAAAATGTCTGGTGCTTACCGAAGAGCAACAGCTCAATTCTTTTGCCGAGGCATTGGCCGGTCGAATAGCAAAAAATTGTTTTACATCACTAGATCAACCGGTAGAAGTTATGGGAGCCCTAAATCTGCCCGCCGTTCCTATGAATATGGAACTAGAAAAAGCCATGCTGCCCACCGCCGAAAAAGTAACTGCAATGCTGCAGCGGCTGGTCCATGGATAAGCTTACTCTTTTTTTAAATTAAGTCTTATCTGCAACTCCTCGAATTGATGCTCATCGATAGTAGCGGGCGCATCTAGCATAACATCACGGCCCGCATTATTCTTAGGAAATGCAATAAAATCGCGGATACTTTCACTGCCACCTAAAATAGCACAGAGTCTGTCAAATCCAAACGCTATACCACCATGGGGGGGAGCGCCATATTCGAAGGCGCCTAATAAAAATCCAAATTTGTGTTGTTGCTCCTCTTTATCCATGCCCAGTGCTGCGAACATTTTTTCTTGCAAGGCACGCTGGTATATACGAATAGAGCCACCCCCAATTTCATTGCCATTTAGCACCATGTCGTAAGCATTCGCTTTGATACCCGCATACGGATGACTCAGATAATTAGCTGCATCGGTAATAACGGGGCTGTTGTCGATCATGGTCTCGATCTGATCGGGCTTGGGAGAGGTAAAAGGATGATGGCGGGCTACCCAACGATTGCCCTCCTCATCATATTCAAACAATGGAAAGTCGAGTACCCAGCATAATTTGAATTCATCGGCTTTGCGCAGGCCGAGTCGCTGGCCCATTTCGAGACGAAGCTCGCTCATCGCCTTACGTGTGCGTTCTTCTTTTCCTGCCAACACTACGATCAGGTCGCCCGGTTGCGCGTGGGCAGCTTTGGCTATATGGAGGAGTTGTTCCGGCGAATAAAATTTATCGATGCTGCTCTTGCAGGTCCCATCTTCGAGGTATTTGATATGGGCCAATCCCTTCATTCCAATTTGCGGTCGCTGTACCCACTCTGTAAGCTCATCGGTTTGCTTTCGAGTATACGATGCAGCGCTGGGTATCGCAATGGCCAATACGGTTTCGGCCTCATCAAAGACCTTAAAGTTCGCTCCTTCGATCAAGGCACGGTTGTCTTTTCTGTTTGTAAATACCGAATCAGGTTTTTTAAGATTCAACAGAGGCATTGCAAAGCGAATGTCCGGTTTATCGTTGCCATAGGTCCACATGGCCTCCTCCCAACTAAGTCGCGCTACTGGTTCGGTATAGTTAATCTGTTTGACCTCTTTGAAAATATAACGGATCATTCCTTCGAACATGTTCAGAATATCTTCTTGTTCTACAAAGGCCATCTCGCAGTCGATCTGGGTAAATTCGGGTTGCCGGTCGGCTCTAAGGTCCTCGTCTCGAAAACATTTTACAATCTGGTAGTAACGATCGTAACCGCTCACCATCAGTAATTGCTTAAAGGTTTGAGGGGATTGGGGCAGGGCATAGAACTGACCGGGGTTCATGCGTGAGGGTACCACGAAATCGCGGGCTCCCTCGGGGGTCGACTTAATAAGAAAGGGTGTTTCTATGTCCATGAAATGTTGCTCGTGTAAATACGTGCGTGCCGCACGATTAACCGTATAGCGAAGTTCCAGGTTGCGCCGAACGGCTGGCCTTCTCAGGTCTAAAAAGCGATACTTCATGCGTAGGTCGTCGCCACCATCGGTATCATCTTGAATGGTAAAGGGCGGAACGGCCGCTCGGTTAAGAATGGTAAAGGATTGTACATCGACCTCGATATCACCGGTGGGGAGTTGGGGATTTTTGTTACTCCGCTCTATCACCTCTCCGTTTACCTGTAAAACGAATTCACGGCCCAGTGGAGTCGATTCGAGTTGGGTATTGACTTTTTCTCCAAATAGCAATTGGGTGATGCCATAGCGATCGCGAAGATCTACGAAAGTGATGGCGCCGTATTTGCGAATGGTTTGCACCCATCCGGCTAGTACGACTTGTTTGCCTTTGTCTTCTATGCGCAGTGCTCCACAGGTGTTCGTTCTATACATTTTAGCTATCTAATGCAAATGATTAAAGGGTAGTTGTTCTTTTTTTACTGATCTCTTGGGGGCGTTGTATCAAGTAATAATAGATCAAAATTAATGACCCGAGGGCAAAGGGGATCAGGGAGAGTTGCTTTCCGGTCAGTAGTCCGAAGAATATTTCTTCGTCCCGTTTCAAGAATTCCATAATCATCCAAGTACTATTGGCGCAGATCCAAAAAGCGACCGCCAGGTTATGGGACAGCTCGGAGATAATATGACGGGTGCGCCACGAAATAAATAGGGCCACAAAAAGGGTAGGAACGATCATGCCCACGCCCAGTAGTTCCCATCCCATACACCAGCTAATGTCTTTTATGATCCAAAAAACAATGTGCAGATTTTCCATTCTGCGATACTTGGCCGGAATGGAATAGACGGCTTGCGGGTTTTCTTGCAGCGAATCGGTCATAGTGGCCGAAAGGTAAGAAAGTTGTGAAAAAATGCCCTCAGTTTATCTTGAATCGGTTAAGATCGGCCTCGGAGCAAAGGGGTGTCCGATAGAGCAGGTGCTGGACCAACTGGTGGGCAAAATAGGGGGCGAGTGAACAGCCTTTGGTGCCCATACCACCCAATATGCCAATGGCAGGATTTTTTTCGAGCATGCCAACAAAGGGTCTTCTTTCTTTGGAGCCAGGTCGTATGGCGGCCCAGTGATCGGTGACCGTAAAAGGTAGTTGAAGCCACTTGTTTAGAGTTTGCTCGACCGATGTTCGAAAGCCGGTACTAGGATAGGGATCGCTGAAAGCCCATTCGTAGCTGGAACCCACCCACCAATACCCCGAATGCCCCAGCGGGATCATGGTCAGCGGTCCTTTGAATACATGGGAGGTCGGTAGTTCAGGTGCCTGCACGATCAATGCCTCTCCCTTGACCGGTGCAATGGGCAAGTGATCGAAGAGTGGATTGTTATGAGTTCCGATACCGTCACAAAAGATTAAACAATCAAATTCAATATCCTGGTAGCGCCCCCCCTTGGAAAGTGTTACCAGTTGGTCATATTCAAATTTACTTTCTAATAGACGTCCACTCAGCGAGAGATGTTTTTTATAGGATGCTAACAGCAGGTCCGGACGTACCTGATAGCTTTTTTGAATTATTCCATAGCCGTACAGGCGATCAAACGCTTTTGCCTCGGGCAGTTCTTCTTGTGGTAGGACCAGATAGTCGTTTTGCTCGGTGGCTCGCTTTTCAAAGATAGAACGGCTATCTGCATGCGAGAAGAATTGTACGATGCTTCGCTCCTCAAAAAGGTTGTCAACGGGTTTAGTTGATCTCGAAAGTAAAAACTGCTCCAGTTGCCTGTACTGCTGTTGAGCAAAAGGCATCAGTTCATCAATCAGCCAGGTTTTGACCAGTCTTCTACCTGTGATGGGATTGATAAGTCCGCCCGCCTGCTTAGAAGCATTGGGTAGATTCCCCGGGTCGAGCATGAGAAATTCTCTTTTTTCCTGCTCCAGAAAATAGCTGAGCCAGGTTCCGCAAAGACCTTGACCTACGAGCAGAAATTCGGTTTTCATTTGGTAAAGGTACAGGAACGAGGAGCGTTGCTTATTAGTCGATCAGGATGCTGCTTGTCGCTGTACGATACTCGCGACGGGTAGCATTAAATAGCAGCAATCGACAAGATGGTACCAAAAACTCACCAGGGTATCGGGCAGTGAATGGGTAATCCCATTGGTATGGGCCGGGGGCAAGTCCATAAAGCATCATGCTGATGGCAGTGTCCGACTTGGATTTTTGCACTATCGATGTTGGCTTTCCTTTTTTGAACTGCACATTGTTACCGGTTGGTTGCAGTCCGGCCGAGAGCGGAAGCAGCACTAGGCAGCTGTCCATTTTTTGGTTGATATAGATGGCCATCCGAAGGACGACAGGCTGGTCGACAGGTTGAGTGCTAAAAGCAGTGATCGCTTGCTCGACCACCGATTTAGCTGATTGTTTATTTACAGCGATCAGTCCAATGCCACCTTTCATTGTTCTCTGATACTCCTGCTGAGCGGCCTCAGTTTGATGATCGGCATCTCTAACATCAAAATATCCACGAACCAACTGATGCGTAGTATCGATACGTACGGTCAATTGCCAAAATACTTTTCCGGTAAAGAGATTAGGGATCGTGATCGGAAACCGAACTGCATTGCGTTCACCTGCGGCAAGCGTAAAGTATTGGTTTGCTAATTGATTGTAGAACCATCCATCGACCGGCTGCTTCTTTACGGCATCAAAAAGTTCAAGTTGCAAATTGCCGGTTTGCTCACTGCCGCTGTTATTGGCCAGCAAAAATTGAAGTTTGGGTTGGTCGCCGGGGTAAAAAAAAGCGGGAAGGTCTGCAGATGCAGCTACAGAAAATTGTGAATGGCCAGCAGTGGTGATCGCTGACCATACAAACGCCAACAGTAAAAGACAGGTGCGCATTTATTTCTTTAAGACCTCAGCCATCTTCTTTCCGATATCGGCCGGGCTACTCACTACGTGAATGCCGCAGTCGCCCATAATCTTCATTTTGGCAGCAGCTGTATCGTCGGCCCCGCCCACAATGGCACCAGCATGACCCATCCTTCTACCGGGAGGAGCGGTTTGTCCGGCGATAAAACCAACGACCGGCTTTTTATTTCCATTTGCTTTTATCCAATGGGCCGCCTCAGCTTCCATGCCTCCCCCGATCTCTCCGATCATGACGATAGCATCGGTATCGGGGTCTTGCATAAAGAGTTCAACTGCTTCTTTCGTGGTTGTTCCAATAATGGGGTCTCCACCAATTCCTACTGCAGTAGAGATGCCCAGACCAGCTTTGGCAACCTGATCGGCTGCCTCGTAGGTTAGTGTACCTGATTTAGAAACGATACCTACCCGTCCTTTTACAAAAACGAATCCGGGCATGATACCCACCTTACATTCGCCAGCCGTAATAACACCGGGACAATTAGGTCCGACCAGGCGGGTAGGTTTACCTAGCAAATAATTTTTTACACGCACCATGTCTTGAACAGGAATTCCTTCGGTAATGCAAACCACCAGGCCAATACCCGCTTCGGCAGCTTCCATAATCGCGTCGGCCGCAAAAGCAGGGGGAACAAAGATGATGCTTACGTCGGCTTTAGTAGCCTTAACTGCGTCAGCAACTGTGTTGAATACAGGTCGGTCCAGATGAAGGGTGCCTCCTTTTCCGGGAGTAACTCCTCCGACTACCTGGGTGCCGTACTCGATCATCTGAGAGGCATGAAAACTACCTTCTGTGCCGGTAAATCCTTGCACTAGTATCTTAGAATTCTTATTGATAAGGATGCTCATAGCGGGCTGCTTAAAAGTTGCCGCAAAGGTAGGGATTTGTGCGAATCAGCTACGAGTCATGTCGTCCATATTGCGCACATTCGGCATCTTGCCCGTTTCCTCGAGCATCCGCATGTCTTTGGCATCTTTAAGGAACTCAGAGGCGAAAATAAAGTCGTTGAGCAATTGGTTTTTACTAAAGATGATGTCCTTGCGGGTTCCTTCCCATTCTTTTTTACCTTGATACATGTACAAAATATAGTCGCCGGTTTCCATTACGCTGTTCATGTCATGGGTATTGACCACGGTAGTGATATTAAACTCTACGGTCAACTCCTGGATCAGCTTGTCAATTACCAAAGATGTTTGCGGATCGAGCCCCGAGTTGGGTTCATCACAAAAAAGATACTTAGGGTTTAGTACTACTGCTCGGGCCAGGGCCACTCTTTTTTTCATACCCCCGCTTAGTTCGGCCGGAAATTTTCTGTTGACATCCTTTAGATTGACCCTTTCGAGCACCTCGTTGACCCGCTTAAGTTTCTGAGGGGCCGAGTCTGTGGTAAACATGTCGAGCGGAAACATAATGTTCTGTTCAACGGTCAATGAATCGAAAAGGGCCGATCCCTGAAAGAGCATACCGATTTCTTTACGGATGTTGGTACGCTGCTCTTGGTTCATCGAAAAGAAGTTGTCGCCATGGTAGCATATCTCACCTTGATCGGGAGTCAGCAGTCCGACCATGCATTTCATTAGTACCGTTTTTCCGCTGCCGCTGGCTCCAATGATAAGGTTACACTGCCCCGGCTTCATCTCGGCACTTACGTTCTCTATTACGACTTTGTCGCCAAATTTTTTTTGTATGTTCTTTACCTCAATCATAGGTTAATTAGAGGAGTAAGGCCGATAAGATGTAATCAGCAAATAAAATCAAGACGCAACTTACGACCACGGCCTTCGTACTGGCCCGGCCTATTTCTAGTGCTCCTCCGCGAACATAGTAGCCATAATAGGCAGGAACGCTAGAGATGATAAAAGAAAACACATACCCTTTAACCAGAGCAAAGAAAACATTGTAGGGTAAAAAGTCGGCAGCTAGTCCTTTGTCGAATATGTTCGGCGAAATAATGCCCGCTGCGGTACCGGCCAATCGTCCCCCCCAGATACCCAGCGCCATCGCTATGATAACGAGCAACGGAATCATAAGCATGGCCGCTGCAATTTTGGGCAAGATCAAATAGGTTTTTGTATTGATGCCCATAATTTCAAGCGCATCGATTTGTTCACTAACACGCATATTGCCTAACTCACTGGCTATTCGGCTGCCCGCTACTCCCGCTAACACTATACAGACTAGGGTGGGGGCAAATTCTAGGATGACCGTATCGCGCACGATCTGAGCAATAGTAGTGAGCGGTATCAGCGGACTTACCAGCTGATAGGCTGTTTGAATGGTAGAGACAGCCCCGATAAATACTGAGATAATCGCAACAATTCCCAGCGAACCGATTCCGATCTCTACGCATTGATGCATAAGCTCCTTCCAATACATGCTGGCTTTTTCAGGGCGTTTAAACATGCCCTTGAGCATCAGCAAAAATTGGCCTATGTCGCTCAGTAAACGCATGGTCGCTATACTGTTTTTTCTTTTCTAAACCGCTTCCACCAGCGCGATTGTCGTACGATCTCTTTGGTGGGCGTTTGTGTTTTTGACTTTTGCTGCGCATCCACCACGGCGATCACCGCCATGTTGATGATGCTGCGAATAGAACTGCCGAGTTGCAAAATGTGGACTGGCTTTTTTAGTCCTAGTAAGATTGGGCCTACCGCATCGGCCGTGTCTAACTCTTTCATCAGATTATAGGCGATATTGCCGGAGGCGAGGTTAGGGAAAATTAGCACATTGACATCTTTATCGGCCAGCTCACAGAAGGGATAATTCTCTTGCATCAACTCTTTGTTAAAGGCGACACTTGCCTGCATCTCTCCATCTACAATCAGCGAAGGATTTTTCTCTTTAACGATGGCGCGGGCTCTAGCTACTAGTCTTGCCTCTGGCGAATCACTACTGCCAAAATTTGAGTAACTGAGCATGGCAATGCGGGGCGTAATATTAAATTGTCTGACCTCTTTGGCAGCTAGCAACGTAATTTCGGCCAGCTCTTCGGCAGTGGGGTTAAAGTTAACCGTTGTATCTGCTAAAAATAAGGGTCCTTTTTTGGTCAGCATCATGTACATGCCCGCGATCTTGCTAACACCTTCTTCCATGCCGATTACCTGAATGGCGGGTCGGATGGTATCTGGATAATTTTTTGTAAGACCCGATATCATGGCATCTGCCTCGCCACACTCCACCATCATGGCTCCAAAGTGGTTGCGATCTTTCATGATCTTTCTAGATTCATACACGTTGAATCCTTTGCGACTGCGTTTGGCTAAAAACAGATCTCCGTATTGGTTTCTTTTTTCTTCGAGGGCATCGCTGCGAGGATCAAATACAGGTAGTCCTTCCAGATCGACTCCATTTTCTTCTGCAATTGCTTTGATCTTCTGTTCGTTGCCCAGCAAGATCGGAAAACCTATACCTTCATCAAAGACGAGTTGCGCTGCCTTCAGCACTTTTATGTTATCGGCTTCGGCAAATACGATCCGCTTAGGATCGCGTCGGGCCTTGTTGCCAATGGCACGCATAACCTGGTTATCGAGACCCAGTCGTTTGTTGAGCTCGTTGGTGTAGAGGTCCCAATCAGTAATAGGAAATTGAGCCACGCCACTTTCCATCGCAGCTTTAGCAACCGCAGGAGCCACTGTTGCCAGCAAACGAGGGTCAAGTGGTTTGGGAATGATATAATTGGGTCCAAAGGAGATGGTAGACTCATTATACGCCATGGTCACAATGTCGGGAACAGGGGTCTTGGTCAGCTCGGCAAGGGCTTTTACCGCCGCCAATTTCATCGCCTCATTAATTTGCCTGGCTCTTACATCGAGGGCGCCTCTAAATATATACGGGAATCCCAGCACGTTATTAACTTGATTGGGATAGTCGCTTCTACCGGTTGCCATAATAATATCTTTTCTGGCTTCGGTGGCTTCTTCCCAACTAATCTCCGGGTCGGGATTCGCCATAGCAAATACGATCGGATTTTTGGCCATACTCTTGACCATCTCTTTTGAGAGAATACCGCCTTTGCTCAGCCCAATAAATACATCGGCATCTTTCATGGCTTCTGCAAGGGTCAGGTTCTTTCCTTTCGCAACAAATTCTTTTTTTAGCTCGTCTAGATCAGTGCGACTTTCATGTACCAGACCCTTACTATCATAGACCCAAAAATTTTCTTTTCGTGCTCCTAGGGCTACATAGAGTTTCATACAGGCAACTGCAGCGGCTCCGGCACCGCTAACTACAAAGCGCAGTTTGTCCATCTTTTTTTTCTGTAACTCGCAGGCATTGAGTAAGGCTGCTGCACTAATAATGGCCGTACCGTGCTGGTCGTCGTGCATAATTGGAATGCTCAACTCTTCTTTCAGCCTTTTCTCTATATAAAAACATTCAGGCGCTTTGATGTCTTCTAGATTGATCCCGCCGAAGGTGGGCTCTAGTGCTTTGACAATGGCTACAAATTTCTCTGGATCTTGTTCGTTGATCTCAATGTCAAAAACATCGATATCGGCAAAAATTTTAAAGAGCACCCCTTTTCCCTCCATCACGGGCTTGCCGGCTTCGGGGCCGATGTCACCTAATCCCAGCACTGCGGTACCATTGCTAATCACCGCTACCAAGTTTCCTTTAGCGGTGTATTTATAAACATTTTCTTTATTGGCGGCGATCTCCAAGCAGGGCTCGGCTACTCCCGGGGAATAAGCCAGCGAAAGGTCTCGTTGTGTTTTTGCTTCTTTGGTGGGAACTACTTCGATCTTTCCGGGCCTACCTTTAGCATGATACTCCAGGGCCTGTTGTTTTCTTAAGTCGTGCTGCATAATTCGTTATTGCGTTACTTGAATTTGGGCATGTCTCAAATGGCCTGCAAGGTACGATAAAATAGGGGTGTCTCTTGACAGACAATGACTACCAGAAATCGAATGTTTTCTTAGGGCGAAAGATGCGCACCCAGCCAAGCCATCATGGCTGTTCCATAGGGAATGGCCTCTTCATCAACTTGAAAGCGTGATGTGTGTACGCCAAAAGTGTTACCAAGGGAGGGGTTTACTACTCCCAGCCTAAAAAAACAACCGGGTATTTGTTGGGCGTAATAACCAAAATCTTCGGCACCCATGCGAACTTCTGTTTCACTGATATTTTTTTCTCCGACCAGCTGAGCAGCGAGGGGTACTACTTGTTGATGTAGTTTTTCATCATTGTGTACACAAGGGTACCCAATATCGATATGCAGTAAGGCCTCGCCGCCCATGGAAGAGACTACTTGCTCGGTTACCTGCCTGATCAACTGGTGCGCTTTAGCTCGCCAGTCCTCGTTCATGGCACGAAAAGTGCCCATTAGTTTAACCTGATCGGGAATTACGTTGGTAGTATTGCCGCCCTGAATGGAAGTTATAGATAATACGGTAGGATTAAATGGATCATTATGACGGCTAATCAATTGCTGCAGAGCTGTAATAAGATGGGCGCTGATCAAAATGGGGTCGGTAGTCAGGTGAGGAGAAGCTGCGTGGCCTCCTTTTCCTTTGATGGTGATATACAGTTCATCGGCACTGGCCATTACTTTGCCAGAGCGAAACGAAAAGGTACCGGTCTCTAATGTAGTACTCACATGGAGGGCCAGTATAGCTTGCGGCGAGGGGTTGTTTAGCACACCTTCTCTTATCATCAGCGAAGCGCCGCCTGGATTTTTTTCTTCTCCAGGTTGAAAGATGAGTTTAATGGTTCCCTCCCATTCGGAGCGTGTTTCTTGTAATAGACGCGCGGCTCCTAGCAGACAAGTGGTGTGTACATCGTGTCCGCAGGCATGCATAATACCCTCTTTTGTGGAGCGGTAAGGAAGATCGTTTTCTTCTTGAATGGGTAGTGCATCCATGTCGGCTCTTAGCGCGATTACTTTTTTACTTGGATTTTTTCCTTCGATACAGGCTACGACACCCGTAGTGGATAGCAGGTGATTTGTAATGCCGTATTCATGCAGTTTTGCCTGAACAAAAGCGGCGGTCTCAATTTCTTGGTAGCTTAATTCGGGATGGGCATGCAAGTGTCTTCTCCAAGCAATCAGTTCGCTGGCATGCTGTTGAGCCCATTGCAAAAAACGGTTTTGCATATCACAAAAATAAGGGAAGCGGTTTTGCGGAAATTCAATCTGGCAGATTCGTTTCTTCTTCACCCGATCCCTTAAGTTTTACCTCGATTACATCGTTGACGATAAAAACACCCTTTGGAAACAATAGCTCTAGTCTTCGCTGGTATTGCTCTGCTTCTTTGCGCTCCTTGAAGTTTCCCGCCTTAACACGGTAATAAGGGGATTGGTGAAACAGGTAGGCCTTGAGTTCTGGAAAGTACGAGTACACTTTTGTTTTTGCAGCCAGGGCCTCTTCGCGAAGGGTCGTGCTAATGACCAATAGTCGAAATCCTTTGTCTTGGCGGCGAGCCTGGCGACTAGTCTCTTCGTTGACCTGAATTTGTTTTTTGATAAGCCAATCAATACGAGGGTCCTTGTGTATGCTGATTTGACTACTCTCGATAGATTTGATGAATAAACTGTCTTGTGCCCGCAGGTGATGCAAGAGGGATCCTGCCAAAAGAAGCTTCACCAAAAAACAAAATCTGTACATGTCACAAAGTTACAGTACCCTACGGTGATTCAGATTAGTAAGAGGCGCCACTCCCAGCAATCTGTTGAATGGGATGCCAGGTAGTTTTGATCTCTTGTAAGTCCATAATCAGGTGCGGAGACTGCGCTTTGTTTACAGACCAGTCTGTAAAAGGCCAGTGGATTACTCGTTTTAGATTGCCAGTTGCCTTAGTTTTAAGTGATGAGAGCGTGGTGTGATCTCGTTGCGTGTAAGCCAGCGCGTTGACATCGCGGTGTTCGGCTATCCAGGGTAAAAGTTCGGTTTTGCTTCCGGTTAAAATATTCACAACTCCCCCGGGTACATCAGAGCTGTTTAATACCTCGGCCAAGCTAATTGAGCATAATGATTTTGTTTCGTCGGCCAGAACTACGGCCGTGTTTCCTCCGGCTAGGCAAGGAGCCAGCACACTCACAAGCCCCAATAAAGGGCTGGCGGGTGCAAAAATGGCTACTACTCCCATGGGTTCGCACACCGAGAAGTTATAATGGCTAGAAGCCACCGGATTGACCGTACTAAAGAGCGCTTGAAATTTGTCGCACCATCCAGCGTAGTAGATCCATCGATCAATAGCTCCGTTCGTTTCGAGCAGGGCAGCGCTGCGAGATAATCCCTGTAGTTGCAGCTCGGCTATAAATTGGTCTTTTCTGGCTTCGAGCATTTCTGCGATCCGATATAAGATTTGACCACGGTTGCTGGCCGCGCGCTGGCTCCATCCACCCAGGGCAGCTCTAGCGGCTACAATAGCTTCTCGGCTATCTTTTCTGGAGGCCAGGCAAAGGTTGGCGATCTTATTTCCCTTTGCATCGAGCGCGGCAAAGGATCTGCCCGATTCCGTACGGGGAAATTGTCCGCCGATATATAACTTGTAGGTCTTTAAAACGGAAATTCTGTTTGTTGATTTTTTCATAGCACTGCATTAAAAAGAAACGTAGGGTAACAAACCATGAAGTCCACCTTCTCTGCCATAGCCACTTTCTTTGTAGCCTCCAAAAGGAGAGGTCGGATCGAACAGATTATATGAATTGGCCCAAATCACACCGGCCTTTAATCGTTTGCTCATATTAAAAATGCGCGATCCCTTGTCGGTCCATACGCCGGCACTGAGTCCGTAAGGGGTGTTGTTGGCCTTCTCAATAACTTCGTCTTCTGTTCTGAACGTAAGGATTGCCAGTACAGGTCCAAAGATCTCTTCTTGTGCCAACCGGCTGCTTTGTGCTACTTTGGTAAATAAGGTAGGTTGGCAGAAATACCCTTTTTTAGGAAGCGAGGCCGCACTTTCGTAGTGAAGCGATCCTTCTTTTTTTCCCAGGCGTATGTAGTAATTGATCTTTTCGAGTTGCTCGGCCGAGTTGATGGCTCCAATATCTGTATTCTTGTCCATAGGATCGCCTACCAGCAAGGTCGCCATCCGGTCTTTTAGTTTTTGTATAAAGAGTGGGGCGATCGATTCTTGCACATACAATCTCGAGCCGGCACAACAAACATGTCCCTGGTTAAAGAATATTCCGTTTACTACCCCCTCTACCGCTTGGTCTATAGGCGCATCACTAAAAATAATATTAGCGGCTTTGCCGCCAAGTTCGAGGGTCAGTTTTTTATTACTGGCGGCGGTCTCTTGTTGTATTAATTTCCCTACCGCGGTCGATCCCGTAAAAGCAATCTTGTTGATGCCGGGATGACGCACCAATGCTGCTCCTGTGATCCCAGCACCGGTAATGATATTGACTACACCGGGTGGCAGGTCGGCCTCTTGAATTATGGAAGCTAATTTGAGTGTAGTGAGCGAGGTAGTCTCGGCAGGTTTAAGCACTACGGTGTTGCCGGTAGCTAGCGCTGGGGCTATCTTCCAGGCTGCCATCAGCAGCGGAAAATTCCAAGGCGTAATTTGCGCCGCTACTCCAATTGGTTTGGGAGTTCTATTTGTAAAGGCATACTCTAATTTATCGGCCCAGCCAGCGTAGTAAAAGAAATGGTTACAGGCCATCGGTATATCAAAGTCGCGGCTTTCTCGAATGGGTTTGCCGCCATCAAGTGTTTCCATTACACTTAACTCACGGGCCTGTTCTTGCATAAGCCTGGCTATTCTGAAAATATATTTGCCCCGCTCTGCCGGAGACATTTTTTTCCAATATTTATCAGAGGCCTTACGAGCTGCTGCGACGGCCTTGTCTACATCTTTTTCGGTAGCAAGACTTGCACGATATAATTTTTTTTCGGTGGCCGGATTGATGCTATCAAAGTAGGTTCCCTCGGCGGGCTTTTGCCATTTGCCGTCAATAAAGAGTTCGTATTGCTCGTTAATACGCGCAATGGCAGCAGATTCAGGTGCCGGGGCATAGGGCCACTCGGAGCCAAGCCTCAGAGGGCGAATACTCGATTTATTTTTTTTTGTTGCCATAGTTGATTCGTCTACACAGAAGTAATTAATCTACACTAAAATAATTGGCCGACTGATAGCAGCCCTCTTTTTCTTTTGCGATTTGCATCAGTACGTTATTAGCCAGGCTGCTGGCACCAAAGCGAAACCAATGTGGATCCATCCAATCGGCTCCCAACGTCTCATTGAGCATGACCAGATAATGCAAGGCCAGTTTAGAAGTAGAAATGCCACCTGCAGGTTTCATGCCGACCATGGTGCCTGTCTTGTAGTAGTGATCGCGGATGGTTTCGAGCATGACCAACGTAACGGGCAGGGTAGCGGCCGGCTGAATTTTTCCAGTAGAAGTTTTTATGAAGTCTGCTCCTGCGGCAATGGCCAGCTGACTGGCTTTGCGAACTTCATCGAGCGAACCCAGTTCGCCAGTCTCTAATATAACTTTTAGACGTGCGGCGCCACAGGCGGTTTTGATAGCAGCAATCTCGTCGAATACATAGGCATATTCTCCAGCCAAAAATTTTCCGCGACTAATTACCATGTCTATTTCATCGGCTCCCTCTTCGACGGCAAACCTTGTTTCTTCTAGCTTAATAGGTAGATTGCTTTGCCCCGAGGGGAAAGCAGTAGCCACGGAGGCAACCTTTACCGATGAGCCCAGTAAGGCTTTTTTGGCGGTATGTACATGAGAGGGATATACGCAGATGGCTGCTACTGTTGGTAAGCCTTCGAATATGTCATGTAGATGAAGGGCTTTATAACAAAGCTGTTCCACTTTTCCGACACTGTCCTTTCCTTCTAGGGTAGTCAGGTCGATCATGCGCAGCGTGAGCAAAAGCCCTTGCATCTTGCTGGCAGCCTTGATACTACGTTTGGTGAAACGTGTGGTTCTTTCTTCTACACCTGTCTGATCAATGGCAGGACCCGCCAGCAGCAAAGGGTTGTAAACAGCAGGCAGGAGTTTTTTCATGTGCATCTTTGTTGGCTAAAAATAAAACTAATTAGTTATCATTGTTGCCCGATTCTGCTAACTTTCCTAAAAATCCAACCATGGCCTTTAACAGATCTCTTTGCGCCTTGCTGCTTTTGCTAAGTAGCCAGGTGTTGATGGCACAAGCCACCTTTCCCGAAAATGGAGTGGCCGACCCCAGGCTGGGTCATTATGCATTTACACATGCCACCTTGGTAAAAGATGCCGGCACTACGCTGACCGACGCAACACTAGTTATTAAAGATGGTCGTATCGTAGCTATTGGTACTGGCTTGCCAGTGCCTGCCGGTGCTGTAGCGATCGATTGTAAAGGGAGATATATCTACCCCTCTTTTATAGACATCTATACTGATTATGGTATTCCATCTGCCACTACAACCCGCGGCGCTGGTGGAGGCGGTTTTGATTTTCTGCGTCCCTCACAGTTGGAGTCAACTCAAAAAGGTCCCTACGGATGGAACCAGGCCCTTCGAAGCGATGTGCAGGCTCACACTCAGTTTGCTACCGATGATGCTAAGGCAAAGTCACTACGTGAATTAGGATTTGGTACGGTACTTTCTCATGTGCGGGATGGTATTGCAAGAGGAACCGGTGTTGCTGTTACACTTGCTAATGAAAAAGAGAATCTAGTAATTATAAAAGATAAGGCATCGGCGCATTATTCATTTAATAAGGGTAGTTCACAGCAGAGTTACCCCAGCTCTATGATGGGATCAATCGCATTACTTCGCCAAACTTTTCTCGATGCGCAGTGGTACAAGACACAACCTGCCGAAGAAGGAGTTAATCTTACGCTGAAGTCGTGGAACGAAACACAATCGTTACCGCAGATCTTTGATGCTGGCGATAAGTGGAATGCATTGCGTGCCGATCGAATTGGAGATGAGTTCGGAGTACAGTACATTATCAAGGCCGGACAGACCGAATACCAGCGAGTGGCCGACATGAAAGCCACTAATGCGGCCTTTATCTTACCACTTAATTTTCCATTAGCGCAAGATGTCGAAGATCCTGCCGAAGCTCGCTTTGTGGCCCTCAATGACATGAAGCATTGGGAGCTAGCCCCAACACAGCCGGCCGCCTTTGAAAAGGCCGGCATTCCTTTTTGTTTTTCAACAGCCGATCTTGGCAGCGTAGGCTCCTTTGCCCGCAATTTGCAAAAGGCTAGAGAATACGGATTGAGTGATGCAGCTGCTTTGGAGGCTCTTACCCGCACCCCCGCCAAACTCATTGGCATGGACGATAAAGTTGGAAGTCTTGAAGTGGGTAAGCTGGCTAATTTTTTAATTATGAATGGTCCTGTATTTAGTGAAAAAACCTTGTTATTGCAGAATTGGATTCAGGGAATAAAATACACCATACGAGAAGATGCTGCAGCCGCCAATGGGCTCTATCAGCTTACGGTCAACACGGCTACTGGAAAAGAGATTTATCAGCTAGAGATGAAGTCCGTTAGCAGCGCCACCATCTATACCAAAGACACGCTACTGTCAAAATTTAGTTTTGATGGCAAGCAGGTCAAGATCGGTTTTGCACCCGCTCCCGTTCGCCAGCGTCCTGCTGGTGGAGCTGACAGCACGCGCAGAAGTTTTGGAGCCGGAAGTCCGGGTGCTCGCTTTATGGGAGCTACCGAACAGCCCCTGCCCGCCTCGGCTACCCGACTTAGCGGTATTGCCAATGGCACCGAGTGGAATGGAGTAGGTACCGATTCGTTGGGTAATCCGTTAACGTGGACAGCTACGCTCGTGAAATTGAGCGCGCCCATCCAAAACGATTCGGTCAAGAAAAAAGAAATGCCACAACTAGGCAAAGTAATCTATCCATTTGTGCCCTTTGGTTGGGAAGAAGGAAGTCAGCCTAAGACTGAAGCCCTGCTCATCAAAAATGCAACGGTATGGACCAACGAGAAAGAAGGTGTTCTAAAGGAAACCGATGTATTACTAAAGAATGGAAAGATCGCCGCAGTGGGAAAAAACCTGTCCGATCCTGGCGCTAGAGTAATTGATGGAACGGGTAAGCATGTAACTCCTGGTATTATTGATGAGCACTCTCATATTGCTGCCGCTTCTATCAACGAAGGCGGTCAGTCCGTGACATCCGAAGTGCGCATTGCCGACAATCTAAATCCCGACGATATCAATATATATAGACAATTGAGCGGAGGCGTTACTACCTCACACATCTTACATGGTTCGGCCAACACTATTGGCGGGCAAACTCAATTGATCAAATTACGTTGGGGCGCAGGCGATGAGGACTTGAAATTCAAAGGCTGGCCGGGACAAATAAAATTTGCACTAGGCGAGAATGTAAAGCGTTCTTCTTCGCCGCTGGGCAATAATCGTTATCCAGACACCCGCATGGGCGTGGAGCAGATCTTGGTAGATGCCTTTACCCGCGCCAAAGACTATCAGCGTATTTGGGCCGCTTACGAAAACGATAAAAAGACCTATGAAAACGCCAAGAGTAAAAAAGGGTTGACTGCACCTGTAGCTCCCCGTCGCGACCTAGAACTTGATGCCCTGGTAGAGATTCTCGAGAAGAAAAGATTTATCACTTGTCACTCTTATGTGCAAAGCGAGATCAACGCTGCCATGGAAGTGGCCAATCGTATGGGCTACACCGTCAATACATTTACTCACATCTTAGAGGGATATAAAGTGGCTGATAAAATGAAGGAGCACGGCTCTTTCGCCTCTACCTTCTCCGATTGGTGGGCCTATAAAATGGAGGTAGAAGATGCGATCCCTTACAATGCCGCCATCATGCAAAAAGTCGGACTCACCGTTGCCATCAACAGTGATGATGCCGAGATGGCTCGTCGCCTTAACCAAGAAGCGGCCAAGATCGTTAAATACGGAGGCGTAACCGAAGAAGAAGCCCTGAAAATGGTCACACTCAATCCGGCTATTATGCTTCATGTCGAAGATAAGGTAGGAAGTCTCCGAGTAGGAAAAGATGCCGACGTAGTACTCTGGAGCGATCATCCGCTTAGCATCTATGCCAAATCACTTTACACAATTGTCGATGGCACTGTATACTTTGATAGGACACGCGACGAGCAACAGCAAAAGCAAGTAGATGCCGAACGCTTGCGCCTTGTAAGAAAGATGAATGGCGAAAAACGCGCCGGAGCACCCACCGTTCCTGCGCAGCCCAGTTATCAGCTAATGCATACCTGTCATGATCATGGGCACAGCCATGGTCTGCTGGTCATTGATAACGATGAAAACCTCAACGACTAAAACTGATTCCCATGCAAAAGATATTCTTATTCATCAGCTTTTCATTTTTAGCTACGATCTCGCAGGCGCAAGAGACCGTATTACCCGCCAAGGAACAGAAAGGTTCTTATTACCTGACCAATGCCACCATTCATGTGGGTAACGGGCAGGTCATTACCAAAGGAACTATTAAAGTAACCAACGGAAAGATCGAGGCGGTCGGAAATAACATTTCGATATCGGCCGATGTTCCGGTTACCGATCTGCAGGGTCAAGATCTCTATCCAGGTCTGATCTTACCCAATAGTAGTTTGGGTTTGGTAGAGATTAGTGCTGTTCGTGCCACCCAAGACGTTAGAGAGATAGGTGAGTTGAATCCAAGTGTTCGTTCTATTGTGGCCTATAACTCCGATTCAAAAGTTATCAATACGCTGCGATCTAATGGCATTTTGCTAGCCAATGTGGTGCCCCAAGGAAATTTCGTGGCAGGTAGTTCCACTGTAGTGCAGTTAGATGCCTGGAATTGGGAAGACGCGGCCTATAGTACCGATGCGGGTATGCATGTCTACATGCCATCATTGTTGCCTCGCCCGTCTTTTGGTGGTAGAGGGGGTGGTTTTGGCGGAATGGGCGGTGGTCAGGGTGGTGCCGATCCTGTAAAAGAAGGATTGGAAAAGGTCGAAGGGCTCAAGACTTTTTTCAGAGAGGCCCAGGTCTATCATCAACTTACGGTTACTGAAAAAACGAACCTGAAGTTCGAAGCCGTGCGTGCTTTATTCAATAAAAAACAACGCCTGTATGTGCACGCCAATACGGTCAGACAGATCTTGGTAGCACTTGACTTTGTAAAAGAGTTTGGATTTGATATGGTGATCGTGGGGGGTAGTGAAAGTTATCAAGTGGCTGACCTGCTACGTGAGCATAAGGTGTCTGTTATTTTACAGCAACCCCATAGCCTGCCCACGGCCACTGACGATGATGTCGATCAGCCCTACAAGACCGCAGCGCAATTGCAAAAAGCCGGTGTATTATTTGCTATATCAGACGATGATTCGCAAACAAGAGGTCGCAACCTGGCCTTTAATGCTGGTACAGCCGCAGCCTACGGACTGGGTAAAGAGGAGGCACTTGCTGCCATCACCCTTAATGCGGCCCGCATTATGGGGGTAGCCGACAAGACCGGAAGTATCGAAGTAGGAAAAGATGCCAATATAGTGGTTAGTAATGGGGACTTGCTCGATATGCGCAGTAGTAATGTAACGGCTGCCTACATACAAGGGCGCAAAATTGATCTCACCGATAAGCACAAGCTGCTTAATGAGCGCTTCGAACAGAAATACGAGATTAAGGGAAAGAAGGGATTCTGATCGTTACTCTCTTCCGTGACATTGCTTGTATTTCTTGCCGCTACCGCAAGGACAAGGGTCATTGCGACCAATACGCGGCCCGGCAGATACGGGAACGGCTCTGTCGTTTTCGTTAGCAGCGTAATCTTGCCCCGCCCGGTCTACCTCTTCTTTGTTAGCCCTCATACGACTCATGTCGGTGCGTTGTTCTCTGCCTTCCCGTAACGGTGCCTCAGTGGTCTGCACAGGAAGTGATGCATGACATAAGAAGTCTACGATGTTTTTATTGAGTTCTGCTGTCATGTTCCGGAACAACTGGTAGGCCTCCATTTTATAAATGACTAGCGGATCTTTTTGCTCCAGATAAGCGGTCTGCACACTTTGCTTTAGGTCATCCATGGCACGCAGATGCTCTTTCCATGCCTCGTCGATGACGGACAGCGTAATCGTTTTTTCGAGTGACTGCCCCAGTTCACCTCCTTCGCTTTGAATATTTTTATTCAGGTTGACCAGTACGTTATAGCCCTTGCGGCCATCGGTAAAAGGTACTACCACGTTCTCTATCTGCTGGCCTTGTGTAAGCCGAATATTTTTGAAGACGGGAACAGATTGTAGTTGAAGTACCTTTTTGTGTTCTGTGTAGCGTCGGCTTGCTTCGCGATATAACTGATCGGCTACTTTACCGGCATCTTCTTTTGAAAAACTATGGCTGCTTATAGAAGTCTCCAGGCCAAAATTCAAAATGCAAGCCATCTTAAAACCCTCATAGTCGTCCTGCTCACGGAAAGAGCCCACCAATCCTTCGGCCACCGTCGCAAATGCAGTATCGATATCTAAGGCTAGTCTTTCTCCAAAAAGGGCATGGTTGCGTCTCTTGTACACCGCGTTGCGTTGCATGTTCATCACATCATCATATTCCAGCAGCCGCTTTCGAATGCCAAAGTTGTTTTCTTCTACCTTCTTTTGTGCGCGCTGAATGCTATTGCTGATCATGCTGTGCTGGATAACATCCCCTTCTTGATAGCCCAGCTTGTCCATTAGTCCGGCAATTCGCTCACTGCCGAACATGCGCATCAGATCGTCTTCGAGCGATACATAGAACTGACTGCTACCCGGATCGCCCTGACGACCGGCACGGCCACGCAACTGCCTGTCTACCCGGCGGCTCTCGTGACGCTCCGTTCCAATAATAGCCAGCCCTCCAGCTTCTTTAACACCAGGGCCTAGTTTAATGTCGGTACCACGGCCGGCCATATTGGTAGCAATGGTTACGGCACCGGCCAGACCTGCTTCTGTTACCACCTGCGCCTCGCGGGCGTGTTGTTTGGCGTTAAGTACGTTGTGGGGGATCTTTTTTTGTTGCAGCATCCGGCTTAGTAATTCACTCACCTCTACAGAGGTAGTACCCACTAGACAAGGTCTTCCGGCATTGCGCAGCAATTCGATCTCGTCAATAACAGCTTTATATTTTTCTCGCTTTGTTTTGTAGACCAGATCATCGCGGTCTTGGCGCACCATGGTAAGATGAGTGGGGATACTTACCACGTCTAACTTGTAAATACTCCAGAGCTCGGCGGCCTCGGTCTCTGCCGTACCGGTCATACCACCCAGCTTGTGATACATTCTAAAATAGTTCTGTAGCGTAATGGTAGCATAGGTTTGCGTGGCCGCTTCGATCTTTACATTTTCTTTGGCCTCCAGTGCCTGGTGCAGTCCATCGCTATAGCGACGACCCTCCATTATACGGCCGGTTTGCTCATCTACTATCTTGATGGCACCGTCGATGATCACGTACTCCACATCTTTGGCAAAAAGAGTATAGGCTTTAAGTAATTGTTGCACCGTATGAATGCGGTCTGCCTTTTGTGAATACTCATTGAGCAACGCTTCTTTTTGTTGTAGCAACTCTTCGGTCGCGGCCCCGCTTTTTTCTACTTCGGCGAGCTTAACGCCAATATCGGGCAGTACAAAGAATTCAGGATCCTCTCCACTGCGTGTAATGGCTGCAAGCCCCTTGTCGCTAAGCTCTACCGAGTTATTCTTTTCGTCGATATGAAATAACAGATCCTCGTCGACCAGATGCATCAGTCGCTGTTGGTCTTGTAAGTAATAGTTTTCGGCCTTTTGCATCTTGACCCTAATGCCGGGTTCGCTCAGGTATTTTATGACAGGACCGTACTTGGGCAATCCACGGTGCGCACGGTATAAAAACAGTCCTCCTTCTTTGGGATCATCCTTTCCTTCGGCAATTAATCGCTTGGCTTCGTTGAGGCAATTGCGTACTATTTTTTCTTGTTCAACGACCAGTTGCTGAATACGGGGTTTGTGAATATGATACTGCTGGTCCTCTCCTTTTGGTACTGGTCCGGAGATGATAAGCGGTGTTCTTGCATCATCAATCAGAACCGAGTCTACTTCGTCGACCATGGCAAAATGATGCTTGCGTTGCACCATCTCTTGCGGGTTGTGCACCATATTGTCGCGCAAATAATCGAAGCCAAATTCATTGTTCGTGCCATAGGTGATGTCGGCCAGATAGGCTTTTCTTCTCTCTTCGCTATTGGGTTGATGCTTGTCGATACAATCAACGGTAATACCCAGCCACTCGAATAAGGTTCCATTCCATTCCTGGTCACGTCGAGCAAGGTAGTCATTGACGGTTACCAAGTGGACACCTTCGCCGGGCAAGGCATTCAGATAGGCCGGAAGGGTAGAGACCAAGGTCTTTCCCTCTCCTGTGGCCATTTCAGAGATCTTTCCCTGATGTAGTACGATACCTCCTATCAATTGCACATCGTAGTGCACCATATTCCAGGTAATGGTGGCGCCGGCGGCAGTCCAGGTATTTTGAAAGATGGCCTTATCGCCCTCTATGGTAATGTAATTTCTTTTAACACTCAGGTCGCGGTCAAGATCTGTTGCAGTCGAGATCAGAGTTGTGTTTTCTTTAAATCGTCGGGCCGCCTCTTTTACCACGGCAAAAGCCTCGGGTAACAATTCGTTGAGAATTTGTTCAATTTGCTGGTTTCTCTCTTTTTTAAGGCGATCTACTTCTTGATAAATAGCATCTTTGCCCATCAAGTCCTCGAATGGAAGTTGTTCCGCTGTTAGGGTTTTATCGGCGATCTCCCGATCAATGGCTTGCAGGTGATCTTTTATACGGTTTCTAAATTCGGTGGTCTTTGCCCTTAGCTCATCATGGCTCAGTTGTTGAAAACGAGTAAAAAACTGATTGATCTGACCCACCAGGGGCTCAATTTTGCGCACGTCCTTTTCTGACTTGCTGCCGCCGAATATTTTTGACAGGTAACCTAGCATAAGTGGGCAAAGATAAGCCAAAAAAAACCCATAACTTTGCCCCCCAAATAAGCATTCATGGCAGGTCAGTTAAAGGAGGTTAGAAACCGTATTAAGTCGGTACAGAGCACCCAGCAGATTACCAAGGCAATGAAGATGGTCAGCGCCGCCAAACTCAGACGCGCGCAAGAAGCCATCATCCAGATGAGGCCTTATGCCCAAAAACTGCAGGATATGCTCAGTAATATCGTGAGCAATAGCGAAGCCGGATCCGAAATGGCCCTGGCTGCGGAACGCCCTGTCGAAAAGGTGCTTTTAATCGTTATTAGCAGTGATCGCGGTCTGGCTGGTGCCTTTAACGCCAACGTAATCAAACTGGCTAAGGCCACCATCGCCGAAAAATATGCTGCTCCGTTTAGCAAGGGAAATGTGACCATCTGGAACATTGGTAAAAAGGCCTACGAAAATTTGAGTAAAGGCGCCTTTAAGACCGATGCTCGTTTCAAAGATATTTTCTTGCAATTGAGTTTTGAAAAGGTGCAGGAGGCGGCGGCTGCTGCCATGACTTCTTTTCTTAACAAGGAATTTGACGTTGTTGAAATTGTGTATAGCCAGTTTAAAAATGCCGCCACGCAGCGTTTTGTTGTGGAGCGCTATTTGCCCATTCCTCGGGTAGAAAAAAAAGAGGGAATGGTGCAATCTGATTTCATATACGACCCCGATAAGAGCGTGCTGGTTGCTGAGCTAATGCCCAAGATCCTCAATACCCAACTCTTTAAAGCCGTGCTAGATTCCAATGCCTCCGAGCACGGGGCCCGGATGACGGCGATGGACAAAGCCAGTGAGAACGCAAATGAGATGCTCCGCAACTTAAAGATCTCTTACAATCGTGCTCGTCAGGCCACCATCACCACCGAGCTTACAGAGATTGTAAGTGGTGCTGCTGCCCTGCAGGGATAAGCCAGCCGGGTCACTTGTTGTTCCGGGTGTGAAGAACTTTTCATGACCAGTGCGCAGTAATTAGTATTTTGTCGAACTTATTTAACCATGCCTGACGTTTCCTCCATCGTTCCTCATATTGAAGCGCTGATTTTTGCCAGCGATAAGCCTCTTTCTACCGCCGAGCTTACTGATTTTGTCAATAATGCCATGGGCTTTCTCGAAGACCGGGTGGCTACAGAGCAAACCGAGGCTGCTATACAGGCGATTACAGAAAAATATGCCAGCGAGTTTTATTCTTTTGAAGTAGTACAAAGTGGAGGAGGATGGCAATTTTTGACAAAAAAAGAGTTTCATAAAACTATCGCTCAACTTAATGGTGATAAGTTTCTAAAGCGTCTTTCCCCTGCCTCTTTAGAGACACTGGCTATCATTGCTTACAAGCAGCCGGTAACTAAAGGCGAGATTGAATCTATCCGGGGCGTAAGCTCTGATTATGCAGTGCAGAAGTTGCTGGAAAAGGAGTTGATCGTAATTGCAGGGAGAAATGAAAAACTGCCTGGACATCCTCTTGTATATGCTACCTCGCGCAATTTTATGGACTACTTCGGCATCAACTCTTCCGAAGATCTTCCCACTATAAAGGAGGTATTGGCAGAGCAATTAGTTGAGCCAACTACTATCAAAGACACTCTTCCCGAACAAGAAGCCTGATCTTATTATCTTCGTTCCATGTCCGTTTCTAGAGAAGAACTGATTCGCGCTGCAGCCACTTTTGGTACACCTCTCTACGTGTACCATGCAGAGTCTATTACTGGGCAGTATCATAAACTGGCGGATGCTTTTGCTGCACTTGATGCGCGATTTTTCTATGCGGCCAAGGCGCTGACTAATCTCTCTATCCTTAAGCATATTCGGTCTATTGGCTGCTCTATTGATTGTAGCTCTATCAACGAGGTAAAACTGGCTCTCCATGCTGGCTTTGCCCCCGATCAAATACTTTACACTTCTAACAGTGTTGCATTTTCTGAAATTCAAGAGGCGGTAACGCTCGGTGTCTCGGTTACGATTGATAGTTTGTCTAACCTAGAAAAATTTGCGATCGCTTATGGAGGCCATTACCCAGTAGGGGTCAGGATTCGACCTAACATCATGGCGGGTGGCAACACAAAGATCTCTACTGGGCATGCGGGCAGTAAGTTTGGTATTCCAATAGAGCGGGTTGAATCGCTTCAACAGCTAGTGACTACCTATGGGATGCAGCTGCGCACCTTACATATTCATACCGGTAGTGAAATTTCTGAGGCATCGGTATTTGTGCGAGGGGTGGAGTTGCTCCTCGAGCTAGCGAATATTTTTCCTACCGTATCGGTCATTGACCTGGGTGGTGGATTCAAAGTACCATACCGGCCCAACGAAAAGGAAACCGATCTTGTTGCCATAGCGCAGCCGGTAGCAAAGGCTTTTGCTGATTTTACTCACAAGACCGGAAGGCAACTTCAGGTCTGGTTCGAGCCGGGTAAATATCTGGTAGCACAAGCGGGTTACCTGCTGACTACTGTAACTGTCATTAAGCCCACCGATACCATCTGCTTTGTGGGGGTCAACAGCGGGTTAAATCATCTGATTCGCCCCATGTTCTACGAGGCCTATCATAATATTAGTAACCTAACAAATTCAGAGGGCGCCCTACATTGCTATCAGGTAACTGGTAATATTTGTGAGACCGATGATTTTGCCCTGGCGCGTGAGATTCCTGAGGTGCGCGAAGGAGACCTGCTTGCCTTTCATAATGCAGGGGCCTATGGTTTTGAAATGGCATCCTCTTACAATGCAAGAGTTCGTCCAGCAGAGGTGTTGTGCATAAATGGGCAGCAACAAATAATAAGAAGAAGAGAGAGTTTTGACGATCTGCTGACACTGCAAATTATGATGTAGTATGCAAAACGAATTTCTAAAAATTGCCAATGATCCTCTCCGGTTTCGCTTTTACATGTTGTTGAAGTTGCCTGCTGCTTTTTTGTCGGGATTGCGTGTAAAAAAAGCTACCCTCGAAGCAACGACCGTTTGCCTCTCATTTCACTGGCTTTCTCAAAATCCTTTTCGCTCAATTTACTTTGCATCTTTGGCTATGGCTGCCGAAATGAGTACCGGTTTACTCGCCATGGCGCGTATCTATAAAAAAAAACCTGCTGTTTCGATGCTAGTCGTTTCGATGGAGGCAAAATTCTTTAAAAAGGCTACTGGTACTATCTACTTTAGTTGTCAGGATGGATCTTTATTCGAAGCGGCCATACAAAAAGCAATGGATAGCGAAGAATCCACTACACTAACAGCTACTGCTAATGGTACTAACAAGCTGGGCGAATTAGTGGCGCAGTTCTATTTTACCTGGTCATTTAAGCGAAAAAATAAGTAACTTACTTAGGTGTAAAGCAGGTTAAATGAAGATTAGTTTTCATGGGGCAGCCCGTACCGTTACCGGTTCAAAACATTTGGTCGAGTTACCCGATCGTCGAAAAATTCTGCTTGACTGCGGGCTATTTCAGGGTATGGGAAAGGATACCGATCGGCTTAACCGCCAGTTTGGTTTTGATCCCGCCTCGATAGATGTGCTGTTGCTTAGTCATGCGCACATCGATCATTGCGGATTGCTTCCGCGTCTGGTCGCGGAGGGCTTTAGAGGAAAGATTTGGTGTACGCCGGCCACTCGTGCACTGGCAGAGGTGTTATTGCGAGATTCTGCTAAGATTCAAGAAGACGAGATTCGCTATGTAAATAAGAGAAGAAAAGCGCAGGGGTTACCGTTGCTGAAGCCGCTTTATTCAGTAGAGGAAGCTAGTGCCTGCACTGTTCTTTTTGAAGTTGCCGAGTACGACCAGTGGGTAGAGGTGCTGCCTGCTATTCAAGTCCAGTTTACCGATGCCGGACACAT
Source organism: Chitinophagaceae bacterium (assembly GCA_947458335.1). Taxonomy (GTDB): domain Bacteria; phylum Bacteroidota; class Bacteroidia; order Chitinophagales; family Chitinophagaceae; genus JJ008. The sequence goes on from CANGYW010000007.1 coordinate 32,225, forward strand.
TATAGGAAGTGCGGCTGTGCATCTTCGTTATACAGAAGCCGGCATTACAAGACAACTTACTTTTAGTGGTGATGTAGGTCGTTACGGGGATGCTATTCTCCGTTCCCCAGCACCCTTCTCGCAAGCTGACGTACTTATTTTGGAGTCTACATATGGAAACTCCTTGCATCCGCTGCATGTGACTAGTACCGACTTATTATTGCGGCATATCGAAGAAACCTGTTTGCAGCGGAAAGGAAAATTAGTTATTGCAGCGTTTAGCGTAGGCAGAACACAAGAACTGCTGTATTTTTTGAATCAACTAGAGCTAGAAAACCGACTGCCTGCCGTACCCGTTTATCTAGATAGCCCGTTGAGTGTTGAGGCTACTGAGATTGTCAAAAGCTTTCCAGCCAACTTTAATAAGACCATACAGCAGGTGATGCGAAGCGATGCAGATCCTTTTGGTTTTCCGCAGCTAAAATACATACGTACCGTAGATCAATCCAAGCAGCTCAACTTCGAAAATGGGCCCATGGTCATCATCGCGGCCAGTGGAATGGCCGATGCGGGAAGGGTCAAGCATCATATCAGTAATACAGTAGAGAACAGCAGAAATCGGATCTTATTTACTGGTTATTGTGAGCCGCGCTCGCTTGGAGGTCGGTTGCTGAGTGGCCAAAAGGAGGTCAGTATTTATGGAATCGTACATGAGGTGCACGCCTCTGTCGGTCAGATACGGAGTATGAGTGCGCATGGTGATTACGATGACCTTTGCCAGTGGCTTTCGGCGCAAGATCCGAAGAAGGTGCAAGAGCTTTTTTTAGTGCATGGGGAATATGAGGTGCAACAAGCATTTCGAGATAGACTCATCAAAAAAGGGTTTGATTCTGTTAGGATCCCCGAGATGCATAGTGTGTTCTCAGTATAAGCATCGAGCAAAGTAACGAAGAGACTAAGAATAGGTATAATCCGGCTTGTGGCTCAACGTGTAAAATTTCATGTCCGGAGTGGTTTGTTAGAATTTTTTTTGATAGGTCTACCCAGCCGAGTATGTAGCCCAGCCCAACCAACACATTGCAGGAGATGGCCAATAGACACCACTTGACCCTCAAAAACAGCATCACCATACTGAAAAGTGAAATTGATAAACCAACCCAGCCTCCTTCTAAGAAGGTGCCTTTAAAGGTTTCGTAAGAGGTGAGCCTAGCGCCACTTTCAGAAATCGTGGCAGCCTCAATTTTAAACCAGGGCAAAAAAACAGAACCTGCCGCTACAGCCGCGGCTAAAAGACAGGCATAATCTTTTAGGCGAAGGCCGCTTACAGCAGGTTCTTTTCGCATGAAAATTTTAGGATAGGTTAAACGGTTAATGGAGGCCCCACAAATCAAAGGGTTAGTAACCGATGTAGGGCAAATGTCTACATCGATTCAATATTGAAAATTGAATTTGGTTAATTAATTGGTGGAATTACAGGTTATTTCCTATAATTTTGAAATGGCTTTTAAATTGTCAAGTAGGTTATTAACCATCTTTTATACTGATAATCATCAAATTAAGTATTTATTCGCCTTTCATTTGTCATATTATTTCTAGTCTTTTCCAATTTAGGAAATGGGCAAACAATGTCGGATTCGCTCATTACTATGAGGCGCTCCAAATTTTTTGTAGACCTTGCCTCGCGTTCTTTGGCAATGTCAGCGTTGCAGGCAAATTATCCAGAAAGGTATCTATCAATTAGCCCAAGCCTGCGAGAATACAATGTGGAGTATGTTCCATCTGAAAAAGGACTTTATCTACATCTTGGCAGAACCGGGAGGCTCTATGAAATGCAGGATAGGGGCGACTCCCTTCTCTATTTTGTTAGACTGGACAAAACGGTCAACATCAATTATAATATCGGGTCTTTCATCTTTTGTTCGAAGGGTTCAGTTTATGAGTTAGGGGGATATGGTTTTTGGAAATCGAATGGCCTCTTACGTCGGTATAATCCCCAAGACAGGGAGTGGGACATTGTTCCAACCAATCGTGAAATGCATATCAATATGACCGCTAATTGGAGAGATGGTGCATGGCTTGATAACACCCAGGCTTTTCTCTATGTACCCTTTCAAAAGGTTATCAATGATGGTCTCATCGCCTCCAACAACTCCAATTTTGTACTCTCCCAAGATTTCTATCGTCTGGCTATAAAGCAGCGAGTCTGGGAAAAGCTGGGCCGTACCACTGATGAGGCGATGGAAATTTTTTTATCAGCTAATTGGACCTCTTTTCCTTCAAACAGGGGCTATTTTTTAGGATTTACAAAGGGGGTATATCATTTCGATTTTATTGATAATCAAATTTCATTTAACCCCAATCCGGCGTTGGTGCAAAGTCTCATGCGACTTCAAAGTAATAGTCACTGTTATTATTACAAGGGGTGGATCTATGCATTCAATCCAACAACTTATAAATATGATTCAATTCGATTCGATCTAAAGCAATTTGCGCCAACGGGTCAGATTATTTGGAAAAAGCCATTTCCGTATGCGACAGCCGGGATTGCAGTGGGCGTATTGCTGATGGGTGGCGGTTTTATATTTTATCGCCATCGACGAACTAAACGAGTTGCTCAGGCTTTTACACCTGCTCAGGGGCAGGTACTTTCACAGCCATTTAGTGAGCTCGAAAAGGCCTTGCTCAGTCTATTACTAACCGGTTTCGACCAGGGGCGTACTTCGACCATCAGTGACATCAATTATGTGCTGGGTGTAAAGGATAAATCGCCTGGGATGCAAAAAAAGGTGCGTAGTGATATACTCAACGGGCTAAACAAAAAGTTTGCTTTTGTTTCTCAAAAAAAGGAACCGTTGGTTCAGAGCGTGCGAAGTGAAGAGGATAAGCGGTATTTTGAATATTTTATTAATCCCGCTTGTCAGGAAACAGTTCTAAAGCTGCTGACCTGATTATCCAAAAAATCCTACCTTTGCGCCTCTCTATTTTAGAGAATGCCGGGGTAGCTCAGCTGGTTAGAGCACAGGATTCATAACCCTGAGGTCGGCAGTTCAAGTCTGCTCCCCGGTACTGTTATTTAAGAAAATAATAGGCAAGGCCCTTCATGCGAGTGAGGGGCCTTTTACTTCTCTGCAACTGCTGCGCCTTAATTTTAGCCTTTGCAATCTTATAGTGTATCTAAAGAAAGGAGCATCCAAATGGAGCATGAGGTGTGTCCTGAGTTTCCCATGGCTTCCGGTAGGGGTTTAAATCCGATCCTGTAGTAAAAGTTTACCGCATTCGAGAACTCTGGCATGCTTTCTAAGTATAATTTTTTATAGCCCAGTTCTTTTGCTGATTGTATGCTTCTTTCCATCAATTGCCTCCCGATCCCTTTTCCACGTG